>JAEZIB010000057.1 GCA_023416275.1 Bacillota bacterium
GAGGTACGCTAACTTTTTTTGTTGCTGTAGATAAATTGTTTCAAGCCAATCCATTTTGCCTTTAACACCAGCAAAACAAATAGTAATGAATGAGTGTATAGTCATTGCTTGATTGCTTAAACTCACAAAAAGCTGCTCGCAGCTTTTTGATATGCGAAGAGAACGATGAACCCTCTAAATGTAAAAATACACGTCTTTTTTATCACTTACATCAACACTTATTGTCATAAACAACTTGTTGAGTTTTGTTGTTAACCTTATTTCCAGATAATTAAATTCTTTATTTATAATTTTTATGTTCATTATTTCTTTGTTCATAATTATAACATACCTTGTTGGTTTTACAATTTTAAAATATTTAACTTAGCATATAAAACCCAATACTAAAAAAATGATACATCTAATCTTTCAATAGTTTAGTTTTTAATTATATATATATCTGGAAAAACACTTATATTCATTGTGGCTGTACACAATATTAATATAATTACCTAACCGTATGATAAAAATTACTTGTATGCATTTTACATTAGTTTGATTAATTGTGTCTATACTCATTAATATTTGTATTGCAATTCACACTATATTATAATAAATGTAAAACTTTTTATTGTTTTATTAGGAGGAATAATTTTGACGGACAATTTTAAAAATATTTTAAACACTATCTGGAACTATATATTAAATATAAAAATGCCAGGATTCGCAACAATGATGTTAATAGTGCTAGTTTTATCTCTCTTGATAATTGGAATTTGGGGGTTTATAAGGATAAGAAATATACAAATGAGCAACATTGTAATCACAGAATATGGTTTACTTGATGTTCAACGTGAAAGCAAACCATTATTTAAGCTATCAAAAACAGATTTCATTATTATGCTTGTGATGACTTTGTTTTATGCTATACCCGCCATTTACAATCTTGGTGGTTTTAATGTTCCTGAAACAGGTTGGGCACCCTCAGGTAAAAACGATGGTGTTATAATAGACTTAGGGCAAAAAGTAACGGTATCAAAAATAATGCTTTATCAAGGTTATAATGTAGAAAAATATGATGGAACAAAATTTCAAATAAAATATTTAAATGCTTATGATAATTATATTGAATCTGAAACTCTTGACAAGACAGGCTTTTATTCTTGGAAAGTATCCACAAAAGAATTCGAAACTAATAAAATTAAAATTGTTCCAAATAGTCCAGGAGCAACAATTAATGAAATTGCCATATTTAAAAAAGATTCGACCGTTCCTCTTGCTATCAAAAGTATATCTTCTTCCTATGATAATCCAAGTGTTATTCCATTTGAAAGTCCTGATGGAACAACTTACAATATATCAAATTTAATAGATGAGCAGGACAAAGTAGACTTCTATACCCTTTCTAGTACAAGCACATATTTTGATGAAGTATTCTATCCAAGGACTGCACTTGATTTTATCAATAGAATACATCCCTTTGAACGCACACATCCCCCTTTAGGAAAATACTTTGTTATGGTTGGTATGTTAATTTTTGGAGTTAATCCGTTTGGTTGGAGAATTATTGGGACACTATTCGGAATAGCAATGATTCCACTAATGTATCTTTTTGGTCTGAAAATATTCAAGAAAAGATTTTATGCTTTTTGTACAGCATTCCTAATGATGTTTGATTTTATGCATTTCGTGCAAACAAGAATTTCAACCATAGATGTCTACGTAACTTTCTTTGTAATTTTGATGTATTATTATATATATGACTATTTTGTTAAGAGATCCTACAAGATGGGGTATAAAAAATCCCTTTTACCACTGTTTTTATGTGGTCTTTTCTTTGGCATAGGAATTGCCACCAAATGGATTGCAATGTATGCTGCTGTGGGTATATTTCTAATATTTATTATTGCAAAAATTGATGATGCTGCCTGCTATGCTGCTTATAGAAAATCAGGGCTCTCTTCTGATCTCTTTAGTAAGTTCTGGAGTAAATACTTTGTTAAAACTGCTTTAGCATGCATATTGTTTTTTATGATTATTCCGGGTATCATTTACTTTGCCTCATATACATCAATAATGTTAGTTCCTGAAAACGGAATAAATGAATTCATTAATAATCAGATTCATATGTATACCTTTCACAATGAACTAGATATAAAACATTCCTACTCTTCACCATGGTGGGCGTGGCCTATCATGGCAAAACCTATTTGGTTTTTTGGTTCAAAAGCATTAGCGGCAGAAAACCTCACCTCCAGCATTATTTGTATGGGAAATCCAATTATATGGTGGTTTAGCTTACCTGCACTAGTTACCGGAATTATATTAGCAATTAAGAGAAAAGACAAATATATGGTAGTTCCATTATTTGGAGCAGTATTTCAATACATTCCTTGGATGGTTGTTCGCAGAATGACTTTTATATACCACTATTTTTCTGTTATGCCTTTTATAATAATTGTTATGGTTTATCTATTAAAAATATTCTCTGAGTATGGTGGCAAAAGTGCCAGAAAAACTGTATATCTGTACCTCTTTTTGGTTGCTCTGATTTTTGTAATGTTCTACCCAATTCTTTCTGGAATGATAGTCCCTAGATGGTATTCAAGCATCCTGCAATGGTTCCCAGGATGGAGCTTTAGATATTAATATTCTGTAAGAGTTAATAACCTAAGTTATCGATGAAATATCATATACACCAGAAATAAATTGTATAAGTAATTAATATCTGAAACTATTATAAATAAGCCTTGGCCTTGTTTATGATAGTATGACCGGTTAAATTATAACATACAAAATAACACCCTTGAAAATGCTTTTATGAATTGGCTCAAGCGTTGTGTACGTAATAAATATACAATAGAAAATATAGCTCGAAATCTCAAAATCCAGATACATACTAAGTTTCCGCTTTATATAGTTTAATTTAATGGGAATTTAGGGTATCAAAGCAAATATATTAGGATTAAGAAATTAGAATTTGAATACCGCTTTATGAATTCTTAAATTGCTATAGATAATGTGATAAAATAAAAGCCCTGTACACAGC
>JAEZIB010000118.1 GCA_023416275.1 Bacillota bacterium
TATAATCTCAAACGACTGATAAATATTATTCCAGTTATAGAATTAGTTAAGAAATTCAGGCAATTAGCAATAAGTTAACTGGAGAAATATGATATAAAAAGAGTTTCTTTGAGAATAATTTAAAAAAACTAAGATTCTGTTTTTCAGACATACCATAAAAGTAATTGTTAGACAGTCTGACGAGCGGTCAGACACTGAAGACTTGGTTTGCAGAGAATAATATTAATCTCTCTACAATGTCGGATAGGATTAGTAGGTTATAAACGGTCAAGTTAAACTATATAAAAAGTATTCTAGCAAACTTATAGAACTGGTACAAGCACTGATTTTGTAGCAGTTCTGCTCTTTCTAAGCCAAAATCGCTCAAAAAATTAATATAACTACAATACCTTCATGTACCATTAAAAACACTTTGTTTCCATTAAATCCCAGAGGTCTTGCCGTCTGAATCGAAAGCAAAAATTCTGCTTTTGACCGCTTCAAACGGCAATCTTACAAAGTATAATTACAATTTAGCTAATAAGCTGCTGATACTTTCAAATGAAAATGGTAACACTGTATTTGCTGGCTACACCTACACCTATTACATGAATGGAAATCAGGCAACAATACTATTTCTTTTACTTGATTGGTTTAAAGGGTATTTCGGGCTATTAACTAGTAATAGTCCTCATTGTATATGTATCTGATGACAGAGGTATAAAGTATGATTTTGATTACGGAATAACAGAAAAGAAACTCAATTTAAGTGATGTAAGAAAGTTGGATAAAAATTGGTATTCTGCTATTACTACACCATAAGTAAGAATTACTTAGATTCAAATAGTTTAAGCAGGTTTATCTATTTAATGTTTTTTTACTATAAGTGAAAAGGTTGCATATATGCAACCGCTGGAACAAACACCGTAGTGTAAAAATCTTCCCAACATGATATTCTATAAAAAATGTATATTAGTTGGGATGGATTTTTCTAATGGATAAAGATGCATCTCTAGAAGATAACCTGTACCTGGACCGTAATAAAGGAGGATATGATTAAAATGAGAAGACGTGTAGTGATGATAATTATAGGTGCGTGCTGTGTTGTGGGGGCTCTAATTTATATAGCGTTATCCTATCCCTGGGGGATAATCTATCCTACAAAAAGCTCGCCACACAAGTTATCAATTGTGATTCATTCGGGATCGTGGGAGAATAAGCCTATAATTACATTAAAGCACTATGTAAACGGTTTGCGCGTTAGTGATTACATTCTGAATATAAAAAATGGGGTCCACGTCCAAGAACCGCAATCGTATGAACTGCCCAATTTAGATAACGGAATAGTTGAGGTTAATATAAATTTGGGGGATGAAATGAATAGTAATTTTACTCTAACTTATGATAATGCTGAAGAGTTATACGAAAAAGGACTGCTTATATATTTGGCAGATTATAACGATAATAACGATCTACTTGCGTATCTTGTTTCGGGAAAAGAAACGACATGCTATAACAGAGCACCAGATTATTCCGCCAAATGGGTTATCAAAGCAGAGATGCCATCACCAAAATTCTTCCCTCATAAAGAATATACGGCTTACGTAAGTATTTATTCTGGATGGAAAGATAACAAGTGGGTGGTTGATGACATTAATAATGGGACAAAGAGATAGGTTGTCCCTCGCAATCCTGCTCAAACAAATTAATTTTGAAGATTTGGACATAACTAAAGGAGTTGAAGAGCTTGGTGACAAATATCTTCATGAAAAAATCATTCCACAAAAATATGCCGAAGTAGCCTCTGTATACGGATATGATGTTATTGCATCTTGGAACTTCCAGCATATTGTGAAGTATAAGACTATTATTGGTGTTAATGGTGTGAATAAAATGTTGGGGTTCAAGGAAATTGAAATATTGATTTCAGAAAGCATGGTTGGTGAGGAGGTATCATAATGTATAAAGAGCCTTCGACAGTAAGGTAAATACATGAAATACGTGAAAAACATTATGAAGAGAAAAAGATCTAAGTTCAGAAGAACTCATAAGGAATCATAAAAGAAATGAGTGTACATAATGAATTATAAAGCGATACTATTACTAATTATAGGAGTAGCAACTATAATATTTCCACAATATGTACGAGAGTACAAAGCATCTGAAATTGGAAAAAAACCAACTCGGGATTTCATTATTATTAAAAGAATTACAGGAGCATTATTTGTGATAATATCTATTGTTTTACTAGTGCTCGGTATAGAATAATTAACTGAATTATTGAGGATGTAAGGTAGTAAGGATATACTCCTTCTTGGCAAGAAATAACAATTGTCAAGGAGGAGATTTTCATGTCAACCTTATCAAAGGAACCGGTTAAAGATTTGTAACGTAACCATCAAAAAGGTTCTTTCCCACTTTAGTTGACTATACCTTTCGATAAAGTTTCCGCTACTGTTATAAATTCAGTTAAAAAGTATTATTGTGACCGTAACGGAAATAAGATTAAGGAAATGGCTTTAAGCAACAAGCCTGGTGAAGCAGAAAAATATAATACCACAAGCTATGAATTTAACAACCGCAACATGCTCACAGCGGTTATAACTTACAGCAACGGGGCAACGGAGAACTACACTCAATACTATTATGATGCGGTGGGCAACAAAGTCAGAATGTACACAGGACTTTCTGCACCACTAATAATAACTGGATTGGATAATGTTATACCTACAGCAGACACTGAATATTCTGTAACAAAATATTCATATGACCAGCTTAACAGGCTAAAGAAGCTGACTGACCCTATGAATATGGAGGAGAATTATACCTATGACTTAAATGGTAATTTACTTCAGAAGACAGACAAAAACGGTAGCACAATTACCATGGCTTATGATGGAATGGGAAGATTGCTTACAAATACTGTTGTCAACACTGAAAATCCATCACTTGATGCCGAATACGCATATACAGATACACTAACTGGAAATAAAAAAAATAATAGTTAATAGTAAGATATTGGCAAATTATATAGACAAATTAAAAAAAGATGCAGTAGAAATGGCTGCTGAGGATACGCCTAAGTTGCTTTGCTAAAAACCTCTCCCCAAATAGTAGGGGCTTTGGGCAAAGGCGCGACAGGCATATCAGTATTAACAGGTATTTGAATTATTGGGCTAATCCAAATAATGCTATATAATAATCATTGAAAGGAGCTCGTTATGGAATTTAGAAAAAGAAAGGCAAGATATTTTTTAGCTGTTTCACTTAGATGTGCTATAGCAATTATTCTACCAATTATATTTCCTTATAATAAATATTCTGTTGATCATATAGTTGGTTATGAGTGGTATATAATAATTGGTGTTTTCTATGCTATATCAGTATTAATAATAGCTATATCAAATAGTAAAATGCTTTATATTATTGAAAATGATAAAGTTATAATAAAAAATTCAAATTATGAATATACGGTTGACATTAAAGAAATAGAGTATATTAAATGTATGTTTTCAAGAGGAAATAGAAAAGCATATGAGATAGTATTGCCAAGTCATTCACCTAATACTATTTATATTAATGTAAATCTCCTTAATGAAGAAGGACAATCTTTGGTTACAGTTTTACATGCCAAATACAGAGTTAAATTAACTAATTTTTAATTATTTGGAGAAGTAAAGCCATGGAGATTAAATATAATATAGCCTTTTTTCTCACATGTGTTATTATAGGAATAAGTATGCTTGCTTTGCTAACTGCAATGGTTTACTACCTTTTCAATGAGTCTATTGAAACTGTAAATATATCCTTGCATAATAAGTATTGCTTGTAAAAATATTTATGGAATTACTAGCTAGCCAATGACGCGATTAGCGATTTCCGGTAACACTGGTGTGTATTTGTAAGAAAAATATATAGATATCAGCATTAAACACAGAAAGATTATTTTAGTAAAGGAATGATACATATCAAAAAGAAAGCATGGCAGATATATGGATTGCTAATTAGTTACCTCCTGGGAATTTTATATGTTATTAATTTTTTGCATTACCAATTAATTAATAAAAACAGAGTTATGTCTATTATTATACTTAGTTTTGTTATTTTTATTTTCATTTTATTAATTATATTATTGTTTGTTAGACGTATGTGGGCTTTTATTTTAAGTATAGCTTTGTTGATAATTATGAGTGTTTTTTATGGTATTAACATCATGTTTATTTTCTTAATGCCTAGGATTTGGATTGCGATTATTCCTATATCAGGTCTGTTTACAATTTATTTAGTTCTTTGCTCGGCTACTAGAACTTATTTTAAAGTTAAAAATGAAAAACATAATTAGAACATTATATGCTGAACCAGTACTTGATGATCATTAGGTATCCAGACATACCAAGGATGGTTAGAACAATTAATCCCAATTAAAGCATCTGATACAAAATTAATTTCTATGAAGGAAATTTAAGTTCTGCAAAAGGAAATCATGAGATTAGGATAGAAATGAAATCTTAAAATGTTAAAAATTAGAGATTTCTTCTGCTTTTAAGGGTATAGTTTTAAATGGTAGTAAATTCTATCAAGCACATTTTAAAAAATATATTCATGGAACAGCGAAAACAGATTATGAGCATTTATATTCTGAAGATTAACGGAGATTATCACATGAGATTTATAGTAAATCAACCAATTTATATTTTTGAAAATTTTCACCTAATTAGAAATTATGAAAATATAGCAGATATATTGATGTGTTTTTTAGAAAAAGATGATTCACTCTTTTTTGGTTGTGCTGATATTAGTTATTTCTTAGATAATTTGGATGAGGAAGAAGATTTAATACGAGATTTTTACAAAAAGCTCATAGAGTATAATAATAAGCAGGGTACTAGTATTTTCAGGGAAGATGATGAATGGAAAGAAAACGAAAAGTTTATTGAGCAACGAACCACTTTTATTAATAATGGAGAAGACTTTCTGCTGAATAAATTTGAAAAAAATAGGAGTATGATATGGTATAAAACTTCTGGAAAATTTGAAATTATAAAGGCTCTCAAGATTAACATTGACTTTAAGTGTATTATTTTAAATGAAAATAGTTTATTTAGTGATTATAAATACGCATTAGAGTGTTATGAAAATGAATCTGGTAGAGACCTAATTATAATGGAAAAAGAAAAGGATAGTTTTTTAAACAAAGTTTATCCTAAAATTTCTAAAATAATAGACGGGATAGTATTTGAGTAAATTTTAATTGAGAGCTTTATTAAATCATCTGATTATGTTGGTAAGTTTAATTTTGACTTATCGAACGGGATTGTATTCTTTGAAATTGAGAGATAAAATTTATCGACAACATATATGTTAATTGTTACCAAGTCAAAAAATATGATACATTTGAGTACTAGAAAAACTAGAGAAGGCTACTAATTCTTTGATCAATTGGGATTGCAGTAAAAAAAGATACATGTTATAGTATTAAATTAAGGGGCAATTGTTATTTGTTGCCAACGAATCGGATAGTTACAAGATATCCAGTCAGTGAGGATATATATGAAGATACAAGATATAAAAGAATTGGCTCATTTATCTATTGTTGATTATTCGTCTAAGGATGTCACATCAAAAATATTATTATCCTACACTGAGAGCGCAATAAGAAGACTCTATTCCTGCAGAAGTAACCGAGTTTCACACAGATAGGGAAAAGATTGATTTCAAAGAAGTTTGGGAAAAATCTGAAGGCTATTTAAAGATTATTGGTTTAAGTACAAATGATATTTTGTCTCCTGCGATAATGCCTGAATTGACGAGAAAGATAAAACGAAACCCTGATTTTCCACTCCAAATCTTACCACTCAACCCATGGTCATTAAAGGCTTTAAGAAGATCTAGTGCAAAAGTATACGGGACTAATTATGAGTGCATTATAAGAATATATGATGTAATAAAAGAATTACATGATGTATATAAGAACTTAGAGTTATATGCATTGATATGTCAAAAATTGAAGTTAGATTATATGATGATATTCCTTCACTATCAATGGTCATTAATGAACGATATGCCATTGTCACACCTTTCACGATATCTTTGCAAGGAGGTTCAAGTCCATATTTCATAGCAAAGAATCTTGAAACAGAAGATTGCATATTCTCGTCATATTCAGAACACTTCAATGTGATTTGGGATAGAGCAAAATCTCTTCTATCAGACTTAAGTGCATGAAAAAACAAAGTTCTATGACAAAATAATTTGCTTTACCAATATCTTAAGGAGGGTGGTTATGTGTCATTAAAGATCAAAGATATAATATATGAAGATGACAACTTTGTTGTTGCAACTCTAATTATGCCGCACATCGATAGAAAAGGTGGAGGTCATATTATTGTCTATCATAAAAGTAATAATTGGATTAACTTTTCTGATCTTCCACAGGACATAGCAACGGGTTTAGTTTTGCTGGCTATGCGTATTGGCAAGGCAATGATGCAAAGTTTAAATGAAAATGGTATTGATGTGGGAACAATTAACTATCAAATCAATGGTAATTGGTCAGTTAAATGTGAAAGTCGAGATCCCATTCATTTGCATATATATGGAAGAGCTAAGTCATCAGTGAACCAAAAATATGGTGAGAGTTTATTCTTGCCTTTGCCTAGCACGGGGTTTTATTATGGATTCTCACCTCTTTCTGATGCTGATATTGAAAGTATTAAAAAGCAACTCATATAGAACTGTCTTATACAAATCCCCTAACCATAAAGTCTAGGGGTTTTTTGTAATTTATAGTAAAATGAGGACATAAATGTATTTCGAAATAGTTTTTTATATATAAAATCAGGCTCTTTATTTTATTAAACCATGAGTTTATACTAAAAATATAACTCATGGTTTAATTTTTGGTTTTGGGAGGAACTTGCTATTGAAATTTATATTAGTTTATGTCTCACCGGGAGGAACTACTAAAGGGACATCTATGGTAATAAAAGAAATCATTGAAAAAAACAATCATCAGGTTGAACTTATTGATATTGGTATTAAGCAATACAGAGACAATTTAAAGATTGTGCTTGAAAAACTTGAAGAAGCTGATATTGTAGGATTTGGCTCTCCTGCATACCATATGGATATGTTAGAGCCTATGAAAAAACTTTTTAGTGAAATGCAATCCAATTGGAATGACAACAAAGTTACATTTAAAGCGTTTTATTACCTTAATTATGGGGGCATAACAATTGGGAAAGCCTTTGAATTAACTTCGGAGAAATTCAGGCGGATGGGTATTCCCATAATTGGTGCAATGAAAGTTACAGCACCTCATTTTTATCATAATAAAAGGTTTCCTACTGCAGAGATATATAAAATCGTTGAGGAGTTTTATGATAAAATGCAAGTAAAAGAATTTGCACCTATAGAATGGCAAAGAATAACAAAGATTTTTGCGGTTGAAAAAACAAGAGTAAATATCTTGTTTCCCTTTGTACACTTGATAGGCAAAAAAAGAGAGCTACCTATAACTATAAACATGAATATATGTAAAAAATGTGGGAAATGCTCGACGGAATGTCCTGTTGGAGCAATTAATATGGATACTGCAGTGAAAATTAATTTCAGCAAATGTATTCATTGTTATCACTGCTTTGTCGCATGTAGGTTTAAAGCAGTAGAGTCGCCTATTGAAAAGATGGATAGTATGGTAAAAATTAACATGAAAATATTGGGGAAAGAAAAGTATTCAAATCAAATATACATTTAATATATTTATTCATTACTTTACCTACATCAATTTTCTTTGGATTGTAATTGAGATAAAGTATAAAATAAAGTCAGCAAATTATAAATTGTAGAACTGATAGATACTCTGAACAAACTAAAAAAATCGGAGGATAAATGATGAAGAGAGCCTTAGTTATAGCTATTATTATGCTTTTGTTACTTACTGCCTGTGCTGATACTTTTTCTGATAAAAGTAACATTGATGAAAGTACAAAAATAAATGAAACAGTTAAGGAT
>JAEZIB010000087.1 GCA_023416275.1 Bacillota bacterium
TTCCAATTGAATGAGCTACATCCTCAACAGTTATCACATTATCACCTTGCGCACCTATAAGTACAACCTCATCACCAACTTCAGCGTTACCCTCTATATCAGTAACATCAATCATGCATTGATCCATGCATATTCTTCCAACTACAGGTGCAAATTGTCCCCGTATAAGAACCTTACCTTTGTTACTCAACATTCTGGTATACCCATCAGCATATCCAATTGGAATAGTAGCAATTTTGGAGGTTCTTTGTGTAGTAAATATTCTTCCATAACTTACAGAAGTATTTTTTTCTACTTCCTTAACTAATATTACATTTGCTTTGAGTGTCATTGCAGGCTTTAAATGTATTTTTGACTTATCAACTTCTTCAGAAGGGTACATACCATAAAGTATAATACCTGGACGGACCATATCCAAATGCATCTCAGGATATTCAATAATTCCTGCGCTATTTGCACAATGCTTTACTGGGATATGTATTCCGATTCTCTGAAGCTCACTGCAAATACTCATAAATCGTTCAAACTGTATCAATGTATATTCTCTGTTTTTCTCGTCAGCAGTAGCAAAATGTGTAAAAAGACCTTCAATAATTATGTTAGGCATTTGGCTTATCTCAACAACATTCTTAACGGCACTATACCCCGGTAAAAATCCCATCCTCGACATACCTGTATCAATTTTTATATGAATCTTAACCTTCTTGCCCTGCCTTACTGCTTCATCTGAAAGAGCCTGCGCTAGTTCACGACTATAAACAGTCTGTGTCACATCATTCTCAATAATTTCATTTGCCCTGATTGGGTCTGTATAGCCCAAAATAAGTATTGGTACCTCTATACCATTTCTACGAAGCTGTATTGCCTCATCCAGCATTGATACAGCCAGTCTCTCAGCACCATTTGCTAAAAGTGTCCTTGTCACCTCCATAACTCCATGACCATATGCATCTGCTTTAACAACTCCCATTATCTCAGCATTCTTGTGTGTAATCCTTCTAATTTCGCGAATATTATGAGCAATGTTATCCAAGTTAATCTCAGCCCATGCCCGGTTTAGTTTATACTCCATTTCTTACTTTCCCCCAAAATTTTATCTCTATGTTACTTGCGGAAGTACACCTCCAAATTGAATAACCATCACATTCAATATACAATTCTGTTCAAATTTTTAATTCTCTGAGATTACTGAATAAATCGTATATAAATTATACATCTTTAGTATATCCATATTATAATTATTGAAAACATAATTATTAAAATATAGTATCATTATTGGTATAATTAACACTTTATATTATTTTAACTCAAACTTAGCACATAAAAAATCTATTGGTGCGGTAGAATTATCAATGATTTGTTGTTCAGTAAACTTACTGATAAAATCATTTGACTTTTCATCTCATATTGCTACAACACCTGATATTGCAAGGCTTTAAGCAGTATATTCAACTTCGAAGTTTGAGTTTTTAAATCAAATTTCTGTTGCTTACCTTAAGCCGATTACTATCGGCTGAATATCTGATGATATCGGACGATAGTTTGGGTTTGAGGCAAAAGCCTCCTGAAGTACAAACCCTAAAACCCAAACCGTTGAAACCTTCAAATAAATGCTTGAAAGCATATGTTCTCCTAGAAGGTAAAGGTTTCAACCGTAATTGACTTTATGATAGCATAAGGTACATTCTCTACTATATCCATAGCATTTAGTCCGTATAAGCCCTTCGCCTTTGCTGCAATGTCTCCTGCCAAGCCATGAATATACGTTCCTGCTATCGCTGCCTCAAATGGGCGGACACCCTGACCAATTAAAGAAGCTATAATACCTGATAATGCATCTCCGCTGCCAGCAGTTGCCATGCCCGAATTCCCCGTCGGATTAATAAATATTTTCCCATTTTTATCTGCAATTATTGTTCTAGCTCCTTTGAGTACAATTGTTACTCCCCAAAGACCAGCATATTTTTTTGCCACTTCTATTCTGTTTTGTTGAATATAGCTGATATCAAGTCCTGTGAGCCTGGACATTTCTCCAGGGTGAGGAGTTATAACTACCTCCTTTTGAAATTGACTAAAAATACTCGTGTCTTCAGCAATTACATTAAGCGCGTCAGCATCCATTACCAGCGGGATTTTTGCATTTTCTGCAATACTTCTTACTATATTATATATACTTTTGTGAGTGGAAATGCCTGGTCCAATAGCAGCTGCATTACATTTTTTTAACATATCAGATATAACATCTGTAGCCTCTTCGCCCATTATACCATTGCTGTCTTTTAATCCTATTGCTACAGCCTCTGGCACAACACTTTGATAAATATTTAAAAGGCTAGAAGGTGCTGCTATATAAACTAAACCAGTTCCTGTTCGGAGACTGGCTTTTGCAGCTATACAGCCTGAGCCTGCCATACCTAATGAACCTGTGACAATTAAAACCTTTCCGCAATTGCCCTTGTTAAATTCTTCTTTTCTCTTAGGAATAACAGAGTTTATACAGTCTATATCTGTAAGATTAATATTTATATCTATACTTTGAATTGACTTATTTGGCATACCAATACTTTCTATTGCTAACTGACCTGAATTGTATATTCCAGGATAAATAAGCTGTCCTATTTTAGGAAGCTCAAATGTAACGGTTTTGTTAGCCTTTATACATGTATTTGCTACTTTACCTGTAGCTGCTTCAATGCCTGAAGCTATATCAATTGACATTATATAACTAGCATTTTCGTTTATCACTTCTATTACTTTTGCTATATGACCATCAATTTGACCTCTAAACCCAGTACCAAATATGCCATCTAAAACAATATGGGAATTCCTTATATCAAGAATAAATTCATTTAATTGAGAATTATCATTTATAAACTCTACATCAGCATCAAGGTTTTGCAATATATCAAAATTAATCCTTGCATCTCCAGTTAAATATTTCTCATCAAATAAGCAGTAGGTCTTTACTTTTTTGCCAGAAATCATTAAATGCCTTGCTACAGCAAAAGCATCTCCTGCATTATTTCCCTTTCCTGCTATTATCATAACCCTTGGAATTTCCAGATGGTTTTGTTCAATATACACTTCAATATGCTTAACAATTTTTAAAGCAGCATTTTCCATTAATACAATTCCCGGAATACCTATTTGCTCAATGGAATATTTGTCAATTTTACCCATCTCAATTCCTGTTACTGCTTTCATACTAACCTCCCACGCCGACTTTCGGCATAAAAATCTGGTGAAATACTCGTGGAAAAACTCAGCTTGGCAGAGGTACGCCTCCTTTTTGACATCTCCATTCCAACCATACTGTCAAAAACCACTTGTGGTTTTTGGTGCTCAAAAATGCCACCATGTTAGCACAAACTATATTTTTGAGCTGCTAACCTCCCACGCCCACTTTCGGCATAAAATATGGTGGATATACTAAAGTGAAGACCTCTGCACATCTACTTATTATTAAAATATATTTCATCTAGCTTTTGCAACTCGTCTTTACCCAATAAATCATGGAAATATGAGTATGTATCGGTGTCATCTTGTGCTAATAGCCCTCTTTCATCAATTAGCTTCTTTAGATGCTCTCTTGTCTCAGCAATCTCCTTATCTAGGGCTGTAACCTTATGTTGATTCTCTCTTATAGAAAAATATACAACTTTTACAGTCTGCTCTAAAAGTTCTAAATTTGCCTGTCTTATTTCTTTAGGCACATCTAAAATCCGTTCCTCTATCTCTTTAATTCTTTTGTTAATTGAAACAATTAACTTCTCACATTCCTGCATTTTTAACCGTGCTTCTTCATTATTATTGTCAAAAGCCTCTGTAGTAAGCTTTATAATTCCATCCATGTACTCTTTCTTTTTGATAGCAATTTCTTTTGCCTCTGAAGTCAGTCTAGATTGTTCCTTTAACAGTTCTTTTATTTTATTCTCACAGTCAATTAATTTTGATGTCTTAACAATATTTTTAAATAAGCCGTTCCATCTTTCGTCTAAAATAAGGATAGATATATCATTCTTAAACAAAACCTTAATATCTAGTTCTTGTACATCTTTTTTTCTTTTAAATATATTCCTCATGTATCCTCCTTCTTTTTATTATTTCAGACTAAATTCTTAACTTCGCTTTTATAAAGCTATTAAAAATACCCCATATAAATTATACACTATCTATTTTCAAATAGAATAAAAACACAGTCAATTACTATAGGCTAAATATCCGATGATATCGTACGATAGTCTGGGTTTGAGGCTAAGCCTCCTAAAGTCAGAGAACAAATATTCAAACCAGAACTACGTTCAAAATCAGCTTAAAAACTTAATTCGCCTGAAAAGACGATAAATATCGTCCGATATAAATATCGTCGCAAAGACTTAAACCGTAATTGACTTTAGTCATACAAATTACATATCGGTATAACTGCTAATGTTTAATAACACTTTTTCAGCTATCGCCTTGTAATGCCCCTACTCCGAATGTATAATTAGTTATTAGAAAAGAAGGAGGTACTATATAATGAAAAAACTACTGCTGTATGCTCACGCAGGGAGTAGAAATCATGGTTGTGAGGCAATTGTAAGATCAACACTTAAAATATTAAATCTAAATAATATAAACATTGCTCTGGCTACTTTTAGAAAACAGGAAGATATGGATTTTCTATCTCCTGATTTTAAATTAAATATATTGGAATACAAAAAGTATGAGGGCTTACATCCTCTTAGATTAATTGATGCAGCCTTAAGGAAATCTAGACTAAATCAGAACATGCTTTTTTCCTTCTCTCAAAAAGAAATTGCCTCAGCTATGGACAAAAACACTTTAAGTCTTTCAATTGGAGGCGATAATTACTGCTATGGTATTCCTAGATGGATATACTATACTAACAGGTTAGCTGCACAAAAAGGAAGCAAAACCGTTTTCTGGGGCTGTTCAGTTGACCCAGAGGTAATTAATAAGGAAATGCTAGAGGATTTGAAAATGTATAGCCTTATTATTGCCAGAGAGAGTATTACTCATAAGGCCTTTATTGAAAACGGACTCACAAATGTAGTTCTGCTGCCTGACCCAGCTTTTACGCTAGATACAAAGCTTTCTGAACTTCCAAAAGGTTTTGTTGCAGGTAATACTATTGGCATTAATGTAAGCCCATTAATTATGAGAAGTGAACGCAGCGAAGGTATTGTGTTCAAAAGCTATACAAGACTGATACAGCACATTATAGATACAACCGATAGTCAAATTGCTCTAATACCGCATGTTCTATGGGATCATGACAATGATATGGTTCCTCTTTGTAGACTTTATGATATGTTCAAAAACACAGGGAGAGTTATACTTATTGGTGACACATATAATTGCATGGAATTAAAAGGTTTTATTTCTCAATGTAAATTGTTTATTGGCGCCCGTACACATGCTACAATTGCTGCCTACTCCACATTTGTACCAACATTAGTAATAGGCTATTCTGTCAAGGCTAGAGGAATCGCTAAAGACATATTTGGCAGTGAGGACAAATACATTTTGCCTGTTCAGAAATTAGAGCAAGAAGACCAGTTGATAAATGCATATAATTCTTTAGCAGCTCAAGAAGATGAGATTAGAAAACACCTTCAATACTTTATGCCAAACTACATCAGTAATGCATATAAAGCAGGAGATTATGTCAAAAAGCTCGGCTTAAGTTAAGTATTTCCATAGTATTTCTATTAAATACGCCTAATATATGCAGTACACGCACTTATTGAAATTTGACATCAGAATTATGTAATGCTAAACTTAAAACCAAAAACAGGCAATTTTAACATAGGAGGAGGTAAAATGAGCAGTCCACCATTAATTTCGGTAATAATACCCATGTATAATACCAGTCAATATATACAGCAAACAGTGGAAAGTGTGCTGGCTCAAACCTATGACAATTTTGAGGTAATCATTGTGGATGACGGCAGTACCGATAATGGAGCGCAAATTGTAAAAACTCTAATTCAAAGGGATTACAGAATCAAATATGTTTACCAATCCAACCAAGGTGTTTCTGCTGCCAGAAATAATGCTATTGAGCATTCTCAGGGCGATTTTGTAGCGTTTTTAGATAGTGATGATTTATGGCTGCCAAGTAAGCTTGAAAAACAAATAAACAGGCTTACCACAACTGGCATGGATGCCTGCTACTGCGGTTACCAGTACTTTTGTGAAGGTTCAAAGGGTGAAGTCTTTCCTAAACACTATCAAGAAGGCAAAATATTGTTAGAGGTAATAAAAGAAAAGGTATCTGTATGGACAAGTACTGTTGTTGTGAAGAGGTCAGTTATTATAAATAATTCTATTACCTTTAGGTCAGGTTTAAATTGGGCTGAAGACATGGATTTTTTTTATAGGCTGCTATACAAGTGCGAGTTCTGCTGTGTTAAAGAGACTCTTGCCCTATACAGGCAAAGACCCAATTCACTATCATCCACTCCAGACAGGCTGCCTGAGATACAATTGTGGAGGGAATTTAGTCAGTGGATACAAGCTACACCATCCTCTATTTCTTACAATAAGCAGGACATTGAAAATGCTATAATCCATTATAAGATTCCTAGTGTTGCAATATATTGTCTTTATCAAAGGCTTTGTAATGGTATTAAACCAGATGAGAATTTTTTCAAAAAAGCTCCGCTGCAATTGGTTTATGACTATAAATTAAGCCTTTCAGAAACTGGTTTAAAGCTTTATATCAAAAAACTATTGTTGCGTTACAAGTATGGATATAAGTAAGTTTTGCTAAGGCAAGTATGCTGTTTTTAACTGTAGTAATTGACTTTAATGTAATTAGATATTTTAAATTGGACAAGAAAAAACATTGAAATATTGATATCGTAGACATATATTAGTATATGGAAATTCTTATAACGCCTAGATTCAAAATGAAATTTTTAGATTGTAGAAAAATTTCATTACATCAGCGGCGTTTCAGCGAGGGGAGAGATATTCTCACCTCCTGAAAACCAAAGCGGTACTCGCCACTTATAGAAGTGGGGGAAATTTTCTTGCCTCGTTATAAAGGAAATTCTTTGCATCAAATTAAGTTTTTATTCCTTCTGGTGCTTGGTAACCCTTATAAAGAGAACAGCAACACTTATTTACACAAAAATGTGTATATTAGTGACGCGATAGGTAAGATTGTCAGAATTTTTATAACTTATCGTTTAAATTTTAGAATTTTATTTTAAAAAATTGAGGAGAGTATTAAGTATGAAGATTGTAAATGAAAAAGGCAAGTTATTTGGATTAATTAATATTATTGATTTTAGCATTATTGTTCTAGTCTTGCTAGTTGGTGCTGTAGTACTATTAAAAACTATAGGTGCAGACGTTGGTCCTATCACATCTGAAGAGAATCGTCAAAACTTGACTGTAACTTATAGATGCACAGTAAGAAATACCGATCAGATAAAAGCTCTTGAAGAAGGCGACCAGTTGATATCATTATTAAATCCTGCAGATGCATATATCAAATCCGTATCCTACACAGACCTACAAGTACCAATAAGCACAGCTGACGGAAAAGCAGTATATGCGCCAGATCCAATTAGAAAAGAGCTCACAGTAAAATTTACAATGAAGACAAAAACCGGCAACGGAAAAATTACGCTGGATAATCAAGATGTTGCAGTAGGTAAAGTATTTACATTAAAAACTCGTACCTTTGAGACACAGGGAACTATAGAAGCCATAGAGTTTAATTAGGAGGAATCATTAAGTGTGGAAATATGTATCTAATAGCCTGCTTTACAGCTTCTTGATATATATTTATGAGCTATTTTCTAATGCTTTTCGTAATAGCTTAATAAATAAATTGTTGCTAAAAATATCAGAATGGAACCAAAGCAGTCTAGCTTATAAATTTGTACAAAATTACACTGCGCGTACTCCAAAACATGTATATTCAGCTGCATATAGGCTTTTAGCTTTTTTCGGCAAAAAGCTAGACAATATTGCTAGTAACATAAATCTATGTTACTCACGAGCATATAAAAATAGCTTTCTATACAAATTAACTAAAGGCACTATGAATTTAGGTGAAAAATGTTTTGGTAAGTGGTACAAGGTTGTTTTCTTCAGTATTATTGCTCTTATCCTCTGCGTAGCCAGCTTTTTTTTACCTAAGCTTGCTGTAGTTGGAATAATAGGAATTTTAGCTACAATATTTATATTACGTGATTTTGAAAGAGGAGCTTATCTAGTAGGTATTTATCCTATTTTGTATTTTATAGCTGTTGAAATCAACATAGGCTCATTGGCATCTACTTGGGATGAACTTTTAATTATTTTCTGTGTTTGTGTATGGTTTTACAGATGGCTGGTGGATAGAAGAGATTTCTCCTTTAATTGGTCTCCTGTTGACTTTCCATTATTCCAGTTCTTCTTTGTAGCAATAGTGCTATTTGTTTTAGCCTCCTTTAATTCACTAGCATTTGCTGGTTTAAGAGCAAATATAGAGTACCTAATGTTTTTCTTTATTGTTGTTAAGCTACTTAGAAGTGAAAATGGCGCAAAAAATCTGGTTAAGATAATGATTTATACAGGTATTTTTATGTCTATAATTGGCATATATCAGTATATTGCTAAAGTTGAGACTCCCGCATTTTGGACTGACAAGGTGGAGAGTACTGCTGGCCCAAGGGTTTTTTCAATTGTAGGAAGTCCAAATGTTCTTGGCTGCTTGTTAGCTATGCTTATACCTTTGGCAATTTCACTCATCTTTTCAGAAAGACATGTATTGCAAAAGCTTTTATACACATTCGCTACTGGCTTAATGGGAATTTGTATAATTCTTACCGGCTCACGTTCTTCCTGGATAGCACTTGGGCTTGCACTTGTTATTTATGCCCTTCTAAGTAAAAAGTACAAATTAATTATCGGGTTGGTAATTGTTGCGGCACTTGCTTATAGCTTCGTTCCGACAGTTCAGAGTAGAATTGGCTACTTGCTTGACCCCGAATATATCGCCAGCAGTTTTAGAGGCGGAAGATTTTCAAAATGGCCAAAAGCGTTGGAAATGTTCTATAGTAACCCGCTATTTGGTACCGGTTTCGGACAATTTGGCGGTGCTGTAGCTACAAACAATAAAGTTAAAGGTGCCTTTTATGTAGATAACTATTATCTCAAGGCAGCTGTAGAAATGGGTATATTTGGTTTGATTGCCTTTTTAATAGCTTTATATAATGGAGTGGTTTGGCCTCTAAGAGCTATTAGAAAAATTGAAGACAAGGTTTCAAAAGGAATTGTACAAAGTGGCTTTGGAGCTATGATAGGTATTCTATTTACTAATATAGTACTTAATAACTTTGATGCACCTTCTGTAACCACATACTTTTGGACGATATCAGGAATATGCGTTTATTTGGGATTCATCAAAAAGGGACCAAATAACGTACTAACCAAGATAATTGCTCAAAATGAGAATGTTTAGTACTTATATAAGTCTATTTCGCATTAAAATAAGAAAAGGCATATTATTGTATTACAAATTTAGTATAAAACCCCTAGCTTCAGCCTGTATTGCAGCTAGGGGTTTTGTTTAACCTAATATCCAATCTCTTTAGAGTCTCACTAGCATTAGTACCCTCTTTAAAACATCCCCCCTTTTTATTCTTATAATATGGTTTATATTCCTATTTAATATAAATTTTCAAAAAAATATTTTTAATACCATAAAATGACAAATTAATTATTTTAGGACTGATATACTGTCAATGTGACAATTCAATGACAGTGATAACCAAAAAAAATATTTAGGCTTTCATATTTGTACAAGCTAAAAATTATTATTTATACATATTAGCTCTAGATTAGTAGTTTTATTTGTAATCAACAAAAATTAATACCATTATATGGTATAAACGGATAAAGTACACTTTATGCGCTTATATATAGTTGCAGTAAAAATACATATATGAAGGGGGTGACGAAATGAAGGTATTTGTTAAGCCAACATACAAAAAGGTAGATGTAAGATTATGCTGTACAGCTTTGACTTCAGTACACTAAGCTTACAAATGTCAATTGATTTTCCTCTAGAGCAAGAACTGAGAGGTTCTTGCTCTAAGCATACTTGAAATGAGGTTTGGACATGTCGATTGTAAATGCTATTGTTCATATAAATACAAAGTGCCAAAGCAAATGTATTACTTGCGATTGGTGGAAAAAAAGTGAGCATAATAACTTATCAGTAAATGATATTGAATATCTATGCAATGAATTTAAAAAAATAGGTATCGATCAAATTATGCTTTCAGGTGGAGAGCCTCTTCTTCATCCCCAAATTTATGAAATTGTAAAAGTAATAAAACAAAATAATATTTTTATAATGCTTAATACAAACGGTATACCAATTAATAAAACTCAAGAAGAATTATTTGCTATGACAGACTTACTGGTTGTGAGTATGGATGCAACTAATCCGGATACTTATATGAAGATTAGAGGCGTTAATGCGTTCAACCATGTCATTGAGAATGTCAAGGAAGTGATAAAAAGAAACTTATGCACAGTTTCCTTGCGGTGTACAATTCAAAAGCACAATTTAATGGAAGTTCTAAAAATTGATGAATTAGGTAACGAGCTTGGAATTGGTGTTGGATTTAACCCTGTTGATGGTACTACATCTAATTTCGGAAGAGAATCAAAAAGCGTGGCCGACATAGAGCTCATTCCTAATAGCCATGAAATCAAAGAATTCAGAGAAATGATAAATAAGAGCGAGCACCTATCAAAATATGGTAATATTCAGAATAATAACACACCTTGGAACAAAGAAAAATTCAATCTACTTTCAAATTATTTTGAGTCTATGTGGTGCGAAAAGCCAATGGATATGGGGATAGAACCTTGTATCATACCATATTCAGGTATTGTTATTGAAGCAAATGGTGATGTTAAATCATGCTTCTATCATACTGTAGGTAATATACATAGTGGATTTGATTTTGAAGCATATTCCTATAAAGATAGCATTAAAGAATTAACTGAGCAAATGAAAAAGGAAAGAAAATGTGCATGCTGCAGGTGTAAAATATTTTGTTAAGAGAAAACGAGAATACATTAGGGAGGCAAAAAATGAATACAGTATATGAAATAAATGAAAACATAATCGTAAGAAATGAAGACGGTGTACTCTTTGATATGAACAATAATGTAATTATAGAGTGTAATGAAGTTGGTTTTGATATCATTTGTAAAATAAATGGTAAAGCTACAGTGGATGAAATTATAAAAGCTATGACAAGTGAATACGCTGCTGATGAAGAAATTGGACAGGCTGTTGTTGAATTTCTGGAACAGTGTTTAGAAGATAAACTAATTAAAACAAAAAAATAGGTGTCAGCTTGAAAAATGCGAGTTTACATTGCGTGCATCCATCACCCTCTTCGCATTTTTATTTACTATTTGTGTTGCTGGAGGCACCAGCAAAATGAAGGTTAGCTTGAAAGAATTTGGCTAAAGCTGTCAAAAGGGAGGCGTACCTCTGCGAAGCTGAGGTTCTCCGCTGATAGTTTCACTATAATTATATGCCGAAAGTCGGCGTTGGAGGTTAATATGGCAGAGGTGATAAGGTATCCACTCACAATAACATGGTATATTACTTCAAAGTGCAATTTGAAGTGTGAGTTTTGCTATTTTTGTGATAGAGGGGAAAAGTCGTTTTCCATTGAGCAATATGAAGAAATCACAAAGCAAATAACAGCGCTGAAGCCTTTTTCTGTTTCACTTATAGGAGGAGAAGTATTCGTCCACCCTTTTGCTATTGAGATTATCGAGATGCTAAGTTCATCGGGTATTATTGTAAACCTGGCGACAAATGCGACTTTGTTAGATGAAGATAAAATAAAAAGACTCGCTAAAGTAAAAAATATCGGATATGTTCAAGTAAGTATTGATGGATCTTCTAGTGAGCTTAATGACAGCATAAGAGGGCATGGTGTATTTAATAAAGCTATGTCAGCAATAAAACTGATGAAATCTATGGGTATGACAGTTGATATCAGTACACTAATATGTAAGAAAAATAAGCACGATTTGATTAGTATCATAAGTTTAGCAAATGAGTATGGTATAAGGCAAATAGTGTTTAATCTCTTTATTCCCAATGGACGGGGTAAATATGTTCAATCTTCTTACAGTTTAGATAAGCATGAATTAAAACAAGTCTTTGACGAAATTGAGATTTTTGAAAAAAGCAATAATTTGGATGTGTTAACACAAAAACCATTATATGGTAAATACATTAATAATACCTCAGGTCCTAAAAACAAGGACCAGGAAATTATATATGGATGTGGAGCTGGAAGGAAAAAATTTTTGATTCTGCCTAATGGTGATGTGTGTGCTTGTGAGAATCTTACCGATCCACCAGATATAGAAGATAATCTATTTAATCGGAAGCTATACGATATATGGTTTGATCCTAATAACTTCAATAAATGGAGAAATCTCAATGAGCTTGGCGGTAAGTGCAAAGATTGCCAGCAGCTTGATAATTGTTATGGTGGATGTAGGGCAAATGCTGTGTATTACTATGGCGATTTCTATGCTGATGATCCACTTTGTTGGATAAATTTAGTTTCGCAAGAACGATAGCCAAGGATTAAATATTAAATGCTTTCAATGGGTTGTCTTTCCAATGTTCATATAGAGGACAAGTTTGAAATTATTTTTGCAACAAATTGTCCAGCGGTTGATATTGGTTATACTGATTCACCAGTGAGTTGGGAGAAGCAAAACAAGGTACTTTGCTGGAGTTTTATTAATAAAAAACTACGAAAACATAATGTGAGGTAAAAATATATGAAGATAGTATTGATTAATCCCCCTTCTTCGACAGATCCCTCTCAGAAATCTATTCCTCTTAATATAATGATAATAAAAAGTATACTGGACGAATACTATGAAGATGTTGAAATAATAGATTACGATTTTATGATTAAAAAAGGTGAATTTTCAAAAAATGATTTTATAAAGCAAGCAATAGTACAGATAGAAGAGATAAAACCTGACCTTGTTGGGTTTACAACTAACTGTAGCAATTATCCTATAGCAATTGAGCTGGCATTAAATATTACAGAAAAGCTAGATAAAGTAAGAGTTTTTTTGGGAGGACCACAGGCCTCGTTTGCATATAAAAGAACTCTTGAAAGATTTCTCTATATTAATTTTATAGTTGTAGGTGAAGGGGAAAAAACCATCAGGGAACTTGCTGAAAGGAATTTTATATTATCAAGCGATATTCGTGGAATATCTTATAGACATAATAATGAAATTGTTTTTACTGGAGAAAGAGATTTGCTGACTGATTTTGGAGGAAACAAAAGTATATACGAAACAGTAGATATTAAAAGCTATTGGGAATATATATCAAGGCAAGAGGTCCCTATGATACCTATTGAGGTGGGCCGAGGCTGTCCAATGAATTGCACCTTTTGCTGTACAAGCATTTTTTGGAAAAGGAAGTACCGTAATAAGCCAATAGAAAAAATCGTAGATGAAATAGTTTATTTAAAGGATAAATATGGAATTGACAGCTTTTCTTTTGTTCATGACAATTTAACCTTTAGCAGTAATTATGTTATACAAC
>JAEZIB010000151.1 GCA_023416275.1 Bacillota bacterium
ACTTACAAGTGGTTCAGAAATTTATTTAACGCTATCAACAGCAGATGGAGTTGGTTCCGAACCTTTTGATGTAGATTTTGATTTTGCCAATTTAACTATGTTTGCAGGAGAAAGTTCTGTAGTTCCATCAGATATTAATGGATACACTACAGGTACTCTTACAACCTTTAGCATAGGCTCAGATGGAATAATTACTGGTGTATACAGTAATGGAGAGCAGCAGTCATTAGGTTGTGTTGCCTTGGCTAGTTTCTCAAATCCTGCCGGACTTCAGAAGGTTGGAGATAATTTATTCATTCCAACAACCAATTCAGGGAATTTCACTAAGGGTTTGGCAGCCGGAACGGGTGGAACCGGTACTTTGACTCCAGGTACACTAGAAATGTCAAATGTTGACCTTTCTAGTGAATTTACAAATATGATAATTACACAGAGAGGCTTCCAAGCTAATAGTAGAATTATTACTACATCAGATGAAATGCTTCAAGAGCTAGTTAATCTAAAAAGATAATCTTAAGTAGAGTATAATTACTACCAAGGACATTATTTTCCATGTCTTTGGTAGTATAGCTCGAAATTAACCTAATTTTGTAAATTGTTTTAAAATTATCTATTGTTTTTTTGGAGTATTAATATTATGATAAGATTAACTAAATTAAACAACTCATCCTTTGTTATAAATTGTGAGTTGATTGAGACATTAGAGAGTACACCTGATACGATAATAACGTTAAACAACGGTAAAAAATATGTTGTTGCTGATAGTATTGATGAAGTTATAGATAGAGTGATACAATACAAAAAGCGAATATTCGCTATTAAATTTAATGATATGACAAGTGAAGTATAAGTTTGTTGTATTAAATATTAATGCTTTTGCTTTAGTTTTATTTAGCTAGATATTTAACTTTAAGGAGGAAAAGGCTTTGGAGGGAAAAAGCAGCTATTTTGTCTTACTTGTTATAGTAGCATGTTTATCAATAACACTTGCTTTCCTTGCAATTGGCTATTTCTTTTTCGCCAGTGGTTCAAGCCCAGAAAAAGAAGTTGTTGTAATGACTGAAGTAATTCCAGGAGACGATGAACTTTCAAACAAAGTTATATTTGAATCCAAGAATTTTAATCTGAAGAAGACTGATACTAAACAGATTGCAGTTATTTCACTTAGTGCAAGTATGAAGCATTTAAAGACTGTTGAAGAGTTGAAAAAAGAAGAGGAAGTTACAGCGAAAATTGATTTTTACAGTACTGAAATAAATTCTGCTATCGGTACATATTTTCAGGATTTAACATTGGATGATGTTTCCAAGAAAAGTACCAGAACTAAAGCAGAAGAAGATTTAAAAGAAATAATAAATGAGATATTAACTAAAAATGATAAAAAGGCAAGTCCTCTAGTTTATTCTGTAACTTTTGACTACTGGTTTTATCAATAGGAGGTGGGCTTGTGGGGGATATATTATCTCAGAATGAGATTGATGAACTGCTAAAGGCTCTTACTACTGGAGATATAGATGTACAGCAGATTCAAACCACTAAAACAGAAAAGAAAATAAAACTTCATGATTTTAAGAAACCACCTAAATTTGCAAATGACCATAAACGTACGCTTCAATTCATTTATGAAAACTATGCGAGATTGATTCAATCATTTTTATCTGGATATTTGCGAACCTTGGTACAAGTTGATGTTTTATCAGTAGATGCGCTGCAATACAGTGAATTCAGTAATTCATTAGCAAATCCTGTAGTACTTGCAGTAGTTGATTTTAGTCCATTAAACGGATCAATTATATTTGAAATGGATCCAAGCATTGCATATTCTCTTATTGATAGAATTCTAGGAGGAAGAGGATCTGCAATGGATAGAGTCAGATCATTTACTGAGATTGAGTTGGCGATATTAGAAAGAATTATAGTACAAATACTTAATCTTATGCGTGAACCATGGGAGAGTATTATGTCTATAAAGCCAAGATTGGAAAAAATAGAAACCAATGCTCAATTTGCACAGCTTATTCACCCAAATGAAATGGTTGCACTGATTACTTTGAATGTTGTAGTTGGTGATGTGAAGGGTATGATTAATATATGTATACCTCATATGGTTGTAGAACCTATAATGCCAAAATTGAGCACTAAACTCTGGTTTACAAGCAATGAATCTGAGAAGGTTGAAAATCACCAACAAGATATTGAGTTGAGGATAGAAAACACTTTAGTGCCTGTTAGAGCTATATTAGGAAATACTTCAATCAATATTAGTGAATTTCTTGATTTACAAGTTGGCGATGTTGTACCGCTTGAAACAAATATAAATGGCTGCTTAGAGATAATGGTTGGTAATATACCTAAATTTCATGCTAAGCCTGGAGTAAAGAAAAACAAAGTTGCAGTAAAAATAATTGATGTGATAGGAAGGGAGGAAGAATAGAAATGGGAGATATGCTTACACAAGCAGAGATTGATGCGTTACTAAATGGCACCTCCTCTTCAGATGATGATAATGATGTTAGTGATATAGCTTCTGATGAAATTGGAAATAATCATAGCTCTGGTGGTAGTTTATCAACACAGGAAATTGATGCCTTAGGTGAAATTGGCAATATAAGCATGGGTACTTCTGCAACAACACTGTTTACTCTTTTATCACAGAAGGTAACAATTACAACTCCAAATGTTACTATAACAACATGGGAGGAGTTGTCAAAGAGTTATTCTTCACAATATGTAGCGGTTAAAGTAGAATATACTGATGGATTAATTGGCAGTAACTTATTAATACTTAAACAAGATGATGTAAAAATAATTACTGATTTGATGATGGGTGGAGAAGGTGCAATAGTTGAAGGTGAATTAAGTGACCTTCATTTGAGTGCAATAAGTGAGGCTATGAATCAAATGATTGGTTCTTCAGCCACTTCTATGTCTTCAATGTTTGCTAAAAGAATAGATATATCACCTCCAAAAGCATATATGGTTAGTTTTGAAGATGGTGATCCATATGGTGATTTTGAAGTTGGTGAGCAATTAGTTAGAGTTGCATTTAAGATGGTGGTTGGTGACTTAATTGACAGTGAGATAATGCAATTGCTGCCTATGAAATTTGCAAAAGAATTGGTAGATCAATTGTTTAATTCAAGCCCTAAAAGTGAACCAGAACCACAAATACAACAACCGATAATCCAGCAAGCACCGGTTCAACAACCTATGATGCAGCCACCTCCAGTTCAGCAGCCAATTATGCAGCAACCGATGATGCAACAACCGATGATGCAGCAGCCAATGATGCAACAACCAATGATGCAACAACCAATGATGCAGCAGCAAATGCAAGGGTATGGGTTTAGTGGAGGATATCAAGAACCTCAAAGAGCAAGAAATTCTGTCAGTGTTCAACCTGCACAGTTCCAAGCATTTGACGATGGGCTATCTGCTTCAGAGAAAAAGAATATTGGCCTTATAATGGATTTACCTCTGCAAGTTACAGTAGAATTGGGAAGAACCCAAAAACTTATTAAAGATATTTTAGAATTCGGTTCAGGCTCAGTAATTGAATTGGATAAGCTTGCTGGCGAGCCAGTTGATATTCTGGTTAACGGAAAAGCGATTGCTAAAGGAGAAGTTGTTGTTATTGATGAAAGCTTTGGTGTTAGAATTACTGACATAATTCATCCATCAAAACGACTATAATTATAAAAATCAACGAATAATTAAGGAGAGAGAAAGTTATGGGTAAAAGTATTTTAATTGTTGATGATGCAGCATTTATGAGAATGATGATAAAGGATATATTATCAAAAAACGGTTATGAAATTGCAGCTGATGTTGACAACGGTTTAAAGGCAATAGAAAAATATAAGGAACTTACTCCTGACTTGGTTATAATGGATATTACAATGCCAGAAATGGATGGAGTAACAGCTGTTAGAGAGATTAAGAAAATTCATAGTGATGCAAAAATAATTATGTGTTCTGCTATGGGACAACAGGCTATGGTTATTGAATCAATCCAAGCAGGTGCCAGGGATTTTATTGTAAAGCCATTTCAGGCAGACCGTGTAGTGGAAGCAGTAAAAAAGGTTATTGGATAATTTTGAAATTATCTACTCACTATGATATCCTGCTGGTTGCTATAAATTTATATGGTTCTTTTTTAAGAGCATCATATTAATTTGGTTAGATAACAGCAGGATATTTTGTAATAAGTTTTTTTATGTGTTATTTCTAAGTATTTATTTGGACTAAGACAATATATTTAGGACATTGAGGTTAGAGGATGAATATTGGAGATTATATTTATGCTATTTTTGCATTTATATTTGTTTTTGGATTGCTTATTTTTTCAACAAGATTTTTATCGTACAAGTCAAAAAAAGTACTTAATGGGAAACATATGCAAATTGTAGAATCATTAAGCCTTGGTGTGACAAATAGACTTCATCTGATAAAGGTAGATGATGAGTTTTTTCTTATTTCGGCTACAAATAAAAATATTGAATTTTTAACTAAGGTTAATATAGGTGACTATAAGGAAGAGGAGATTAAAAATCCCATCACAGAGGTTATTGATTTTAGGTCAGTACTAAAAAAATATACTAATTTTAACTTTATCTCTAACAAAAAAAATGAAAATGAGTCACAGGATGTTTTGAAGCAGAATATCAGAAATTCTGGTGAAAAGCAGGATAGTGACTTAATATTTAAAAGTAATTTAAAGAAATTAAAAAACTTAACAAATACTATTAATGGACAACGGAGCGAAGATGAACAAAAAAAGGAATATTAAAAGAATAATATTAATAGTAAGCATTTTAGTTCTGGTCTTTTGTTTTTTAGGAGCTAGAAGCGTATTAGCAGCTAATCCAAATATATCTGTAACAACTGATGGAATAAATATTGGTACTACTGATAATCCGCAGGATGTATCATCTAGCATACAGATTTTAATATTATTAACGGTTTTAGCAATTGCGCCTTCAATTTTGATAATGATGACAGGCTTTACAAGAATAATTATTATACTGTCTTTTCTAAGAAATGCGCT
This sequence comes from Bacillota bacterium, assembly GCA_023416275.1. Classification (GTDB taxonomy): domain Bacteria; phylum Bacillota; class Clostridia; order Acetivibrionales; family DSM-1351; genus Ruminiclostridium. The sequence continues at coordinate 5,048 of JAEZIB010000151.1, forward strand.
TGGAACGCAGCAAATGCCACCAAATCAAGTCATGATTGGTTTAGCACTCTTCATAACATTCTTTGTAATGAGTCCTGTTTTAACTGATATAAATAAAAATGCATTTCAGCCTTATACTAATGGAACTATTACTCAAAAACAAGCAATCGATACTAGCTCTAAGACTATAAAAACATGGATGGTAAAGCAAATATTCAGTAATGGTCGAGAGAAAGACTTATCATTGTTTATGACGCTCGCTGGGCAAACAGAACCAATTAAAGTAGAGGATGCAGCAAATCTTTCCCTTACAATTGTGGTTCCGGCTTTTTTAATTAGTGAGCTTACAGTTGCGTTTAAATTTGGTTTCTTAATATTTTTGCCATTTTTGATTATAGATATGATTGTATCTAGTACTTTGATGTCTATGGGTATGATGATGCTTCCTCCGTCAATGATTTCACTACCATTTAAGGTATTATTGTTTATTTTAATAGATGGCTGGGGTATGATAACACAGTCCATAATTATAAGTTTTGCCCGGTGACGAAGCACAATATATAATTTTGCCAGTTGTTAACGCCATTATTACCATTATTTTTAATTGAAGTAATGGCATAAAAAGATATAAAATAACATTAGTTCAAAGAATAGTTTTATTGTATATGGGGGTGAACATTTAGTGGATGAAAGTGGTATTATTTATATCGCGCAGGACGCTTTAAAAGTATTAATATATGTAGCTGCCCCAATATTGATTATCAGTATGGCTGTTGGCTTGATAGTAAGTATTTTTCAGGCTACTACTCAAATTCAGGAACAAACTTTATCCTTTGTACCAAAGATTCTTTCTGTAGTTGCTGCTATTGCCATTTTTGGTTCATGGATGTTGAGAACGTTGATGGAATATATGCAAAATATATTGATTAATATTAATCAGTTTATTAAGTAAATAGATCAAAAACAAATATGTAAATGATATTTGAAAGACATTTAGGTTAGAGGATGGTTAGATTAATACAAATTAAAATATATTAAAAATATATTTTGATTTAATTATAAATTTAGGAGTTGAGAATGTGCAGATACCATTAGGTATGTTGCTGAATAGTGTGGAGCTTTTTCTCCTTATATTTGTTAGAATGACAGGCTTGTTTGTTATTGCTCCGATTTTTGGCCGTAATATGCCTACTTATGTTAAGATTGGAATTGCCTTAACTACAGCTATTTTAATGGCAAGTGTTGTAAAGGTAGATCATATTATTGAGATTAATGGATACCTGCTTTATGCATTTTATATAATTAAAGAATTTATCGTTGGACTTGTGATTGGTTTTGTTGCTTATGCACTTTTTACAAGCATTTATATTGCAGGTCAGATAATTGATATGCAGATTGGATTTGGTATGGTTAATGTTTTTGATCCTGTTACAAACATTCAGGTTCCAATAACTGCTAATCTTTATTATATGGTAGCTATGTTGATATTTTTAGCAACAAATGGTCATCATGTATTAATAAAAGCACTTTATCAGAGCTTTAGACTTGTACCAATTGCAAGTGCAGGTATGGGACCTAATATGAAGGATAATATTATAGAAGTTTTTCAGCAGATGTTTTCAATAGGATTTAAAATAGCTGCTCCAATTGTAGCTGCTATTTTGATTGCAGATGTAGTATTAGGTATAATATCAAAAACCATACCACAGATGAACGTATTTGTTTTAGGTATGCCATTGAAAATATTAGTTGGATTAATTTTAATTATGATTACAATACCAGCTTTTATATACATTGTAACTATGTTAACAGATAAAATGAATATAGATATATTCAAATTTTTAAAGGACATGGGGAGTAATCCTTAAAGGACGCTCAATGGACAAATGAGTTACTAGTTTTGGAGGTTGGGATGAGAAAAACCATTGATGAAAGTCTGTTTAAAAGGGATTATGGTGATTTACAGCTAAATTATCAACTCTTTGCGGCAGGAGGAGATGACAAAACAGAAAAAGCAACTCCTAAAAAAAAGAGTGATGCCAGAAAAAAAGGACAGGTATTTCAAAGCAGAGAGATGTCTGCCGCACTGATTTTAATTATTATGATTGTTACATTAAAAGCTCTAGGCTCAAATTTATATGGTCAGATTACTTTATATATGAAAAATGCTTTTTCTGAATATGTAAAAGTAACAGGTCAATTTGATCTTAACATGGTAATGAAGCTTTTTATTGAGGCATTAATAGTTTTAGCAAAGACAGTGTTGCCTTTACTTATAGTGGCTGCTTTAGCAGCTGTAATAGTTGGTTATGCTCAGGTTGGTTATCTGTTTACTTTTGAGACATTAAAAGTTAAAGGTGATAGGATAAATCCATTAAGCGGATTTAAAAGAATATTTTCAGTGCGCTCACTGGTTGAGTTACTGAAATCTATAATTAAAATAGTTATAGTTGTGTGGGTTGCTTATTCTTATTTAAAATCAAAGACAAATGAAGTCATAGCTCTAATGGATGCAGATTTATTTGGTATATTATCGTTCATTGGAGATGCAACATTTAATGTTGGAATTAAAATATCAATTGCAATGGTCATTCTAGGGTTTGCAGATTTCCTTTATCAGAAATTTGACTACGAAAAGAATTTAAGAATGACAAAGCAGGAAGTTAAAGATGAATATAAGCAGACTGAAGGTAATCCTGAAATTAAAGGGAAAATCAAGCAGAAACAGCGCCAAATGTCTATGAAGCGAATGATGCAGGATGTGCCAAAGGCTGATGTAGTAATAACAAATCCTACACATTTTGCTGTAGCTATTAAATATGATTTAGAAAAAGCGAGTGCTCCGTTTGTTATAGCAAAGGGTCAGGATTATATAGCCCTTAGAATCAAACAGATTGCTACAGAAAATAAAGTACAACTTGTTGAAAATAAGCCTTTAGCCAGAACATTATATAGTACTGTTGATATTGGAGAGGCTATACCACCTGAATTATATCAGGCTGTTGCTGAAATATTAGCATTTGTATATAAACTTAAGAATGGAAGATAATGTTGTTTATAATGTGAATTATTAATTGAAGGGGGGGCCGAAAAATGGCGAAATTAAATAGCTTATTCATACCGCTTGTTGTTATTCTTTCTATTTTAAATCTTATTTTGCCAATTCCGGCATTTCTGTTAGACTTATTGTTAGCATTTAATATAGTTCTTGCTGCTGTTATACTACTAAACACTATATATTTAAAAACAGCACTTGATTTATCAATTTTCCCAACACTACTTGTAATTACAACAATATACAGACTTTCATTAAATGTAACAGCAACAAAGCTTATTTTAGCGGAAGGACATGCCGGAGACGTTATCAGAGGTTTTGGTTATATGGTCGGCAGAAATAATTTGGTAGTTGGTTTTGTTGTATATATCATTATAATGCTTGTTAATTTTCTTGTAATTACAAAAGGTTCTGAAAGAGTTGCAGAAGTTGCTGCAAGATTTACTTTGGATGCTATGCCTGGTAAGCAGATGGCAATTGATGCAGACTTAAATACTGGATTAATAAGTGAAGGCGAAGCTAAGGAACGTAGAAAGAGAGTTCAAAGAGAAGCAGATTTTTACGGCTCAATGGATGGTGCCAGTAAATTTGTAAAAAATGACGCAATTGCTGGAATTATTATTACTATTATTAATATTGCAGGTGGTTTGATAATTGGTGTCGTAATGAGGGGCGAACCTATTGGAGAAGCTCTTGCTAACTATACCATTTTAACAATTGGTGATGGTCTTGTAAGTCAGATACCCGCACTTATGCTATCAGTTGCAACCAGCTTTATTGTAACTAGGGCAGGGGCTGATTCAGAGCTCAGTAGTGATTTTGTAAGGCAGCTATTTTATAACCCAAAGGTTTTATATATTTCAGCAGTAATTAGTTTAGCTATGTCACCCTTCTTTACACCGATACCTTTTATTATCCTTTCAATAACCTTATTTTTTATAGCTACAAAGCAAAAACAGTTACAAAAGGAAGCTGTTAAGGAAGAAGAGGTTCAGATACAGGAAAGTGAAGTTGATGAAATAAGAAAGCCGGAGAATGTTGTAAGCCTTTTACAGGTAGATCCTATAGAATTAGAGTTCGGATATGGAATAATACCTTTAGCTGATGCAAATCAGGGCGGAGATTTATTAGATAGAGTTGTATTAATTAGAAGGCAATTAGCACTTGAATTAGGTATGCTTGTTCCTGTTATCAGGCTTAGAGATAATATCCAGATAGGCCCAAATGAGTATATTATTAAGATTAAGGGTACAGAGGTAGCTAGTGGCGAACTGTTGTTTGATTACTTTATGGCAATGAATTCTGGTGGGGCAGAAGAGGAGCTAGAGGGCATAAAAACCACTGAACCTGCATTTGGCTTACCAGCGATTTGGATTCAGGAGGGACAAAGGGATAAGGCGGAAATGCTTGGGTATACAGTTGTTGACCCTCCATCAATAATTGCTACTCATTTGACAGAAGTTATCAAGAAATATTCACATGAATTGTTGGGTAGGCAAGAAGTTCAAACACTTGTTGACAATTTAAAGCAAAGCTATCCTGCTATTGTTGATGAGTTAGTTCCTAAATTAATGAGTGTAGGTGAGATACAAAAAGTTCTTGCAAACTTATTAAAAGAGGGCGTATCTATTAGAGATATGGTTACTATAATGGAAACTTTGGCCGATTATTCACCAATGACTCATGATGTAGATATGCTTACAGAATATGTAAGGCAGGCTCTTGGAAGATCTATTTCTCAGAAATTCTTTAATGAGGATTCAAATGTAATTACAATAGATCCAAAGGTAGAACAAATGATTTTGGATTCAATACAAAAAACAGAATTTGGTTCATATTTGGCTCTGGATCCTGCTGTTTCAAATACAATTATAAATAATTTATCAAAAAATGTTCAGAAGCTACTAAAGCTTGGTAGCCAGCCAATTGTACTAGCATCGCCAATAGTAAGATTATACGTTAAGAAGCTTACAGAGAATGTTATACCGGGATTAGTAGTTTTATCCTATAATGAAATTGATTCGTCAGTAGAAATTAAATCTGTAGGCACTGTGAGTGTATAACATAACAGACTATTGGAGGACATAGTTTTGAGAATTACTTATGGAGGCTAATCTATGAAAATTAAGCGTTATATGGGTAAGGATACACAAGAAGCATTATTAAAGGTAAAGATGGATCTTGGGAATAATGCAATAATATTAAATACAAAAAAAGTGAGGCAGAAGGGTATAAAAAAGTATTTTACTAGTCCGATGATTGAGGTAATGGCAGCTATTGATGATGATACTAGTAAAATAAAAGAACATGAATTAACAAAAATAACACCTGCTGCTGACACTACAAATTTATCTAAAACTATTTTGTCGCAAAAAGAGGGAAATTTTACAGAGTTAGAGAATAAAGTAAATAATATAGAAAAAGTACTTGATAAAATAATGGATGCTGTCAATCCGGATAATAAAAATAGTAAAAATAATAAAAACGAGGAAGATAAATTACCTCAGATTTTTCAACTATTATATAATAATCTTATAAAAAATGAAGTTGAACAAGATATAGCAAGAGATATTATTGCTCAGGTGGAAAAAAGAAGTAATCCCAGAGATATAAATGATGCAACGCTTGTAATGCATTCAGTTATCTCTTCCTTATTAGGTAAATCGGAACCAATTAATTTTAGAACAGATGGAAAACCAACAGTTATACTTTTTGTTGGACCAACAGGGGTGGGAAAGACAACAACATTGGCAAAGCTGGCTGCTTCATTTATGCTGGCAGAAAACAAGGATATAGGGTTAATTACAGCAGATACTTATAGAATTTCTGCAGTTGAACAGCTAAAAACATATGCTGAAATATTAGGAATTCCAATAACAGTTGCGTATTCAGTAGCTGAGATTCAAAATGAGATAGACAAATACAGTGATAAAGATGTTATATTAATTGATACAGCAGGGTGTAGCTACAAAGATAAGCAAAAATTTGATGAACTGAAAATGTTGATTGAGACATGCGATGCAGATGATGTGTTTTTGGTATTAAGTACAACAGCTAGTTCGAGGAATTTAAAGGATATTATTAAAAACTATAGTTTTATACCAAATTATAAGCTTATTTTTACAAAGGTTGATGAAACTTCGGCTTATGGAAGTATACTAAATACAAAGTGTTTTTCAAATAAAAATCTTTCGTATATAACAAATGGACAAAATGTTCCAGATGATATTGAAATTGTAAATGTTGATAAGCTTTCAAAAAATTTATTGGGACATAATAATTAGTATTGATATAAATTGTGCCTAAATGGAGCGTGGAGGTTATTATGATAGATCAAGCTGAGAAGTTAAGAGATATTGTTAATAATAAAAAAAGAGAATCTAACGACAGCTCTTCTCAGAAAGTCAATCATTTGTTTCCTGCGGCAAATGCTGTAGGTCATGCAAAGGTAATTACTATCACAAGTGGTAAAGGTGGGGTTGGTAAAACCAGTGTTACTGTTAACCTTGCTATTGCATTAAGTCAGAGGGGCTATAGAGTTGTAATAATAGATGCTGATTTAGGATTGTCTAATATTGATGTTGTTTTTGGAATTGTTCCAAAATATTCTTTACTTGATTTAGTTAACTGCAATAAGGGTATATTAGATATATTATGTGAAGGACCTAATAATATCAAGTTTATTTCTGGAGGTTCAGGTGTACAGGAATTAATAAACCTTGATAAAAATTCATTAGAAAACTTTATCGCAAATATGTCTTTGTTGGATCATATAGCAGATTATATTTTGGTTGATACAGGAGCTGGGCTTTCAGATACAGTTATGGATTTCGTAATATCTGCTGAGGAGGTAATTTTAGTTGTTACACCTGAGCCAACATCAATTACAGACGCTTATGCTGTTGTCAAAACAGTAGCGAGGATAAAGAAGGACTGTAATATAAATGTACTAATAAATAGAGCAGACAGTGAAATTGAAGCTAAAAATGTATATAATAATTTTTCAACTGTAGCAGAAAGGTTTTTGTCGATGAAATTAAATGCAATAGGTTATTTACCATATGATCATTCGTTTACAAAGTCTGTAAAGATGCAAAAACCTTATATACTCAATTATCCAAAAAGTAATACCAGTAAGATGATTAGTGATATTGCAGAGGTATTTATAAAAAATAAATCAGAACATACAAATATTGTACAACCTGGAATAAAGGGATTTATTAATAGATTTGTTGGCTTGTTTACTAATTGACATAGTGATATACTATAATTAGATAAAAAACGCGAAAATCAGAAAAATGTGTCGAAAAAGCGTAAAACATTACTTTTATTAGAGCTGAGGTAACTATGGATTTTAAAACAAAGAAAAGTAATGCAATAAAGGTATTAGTTGTAGATGACTCTGCATTTATGAGAAAAGTTCTGTCAGATATAATAGAATCTGATATGTCACTTACTGTTATCGGGACTGCAACAGACGGAAAAGATGCACTTAGCAAGATTAATTTGCTAAATCCAGATGTCGTTACCTTAGATGTTGAGATGCCAGTTATGGATGGCATCAACTGCTTAAGAGAGATTATGATTAAATCTCCAAAGCCTGTAATTATGATCAGCAGCGGAACCAGTTATGGAGCAGAATTAACTATTAAGGCATTAGACGAAGGAGCAGTTGATTTTATTGCAAAGCCCAAAAATATATTTGACATTAAAAATGAAAAGGCACGTATTGAAATAATAGAAAAAATAACAGTTGCACATAATATTGGGAAAAAGAGTTATAAAAGTTATAATGGCTATATTAGTGAAAAAGTAGTTAAAAATAATGCTACATTAAAATATATAATTGCTATCGGATGTTCTACAGGAGGGCCAAAAGCGTTACAGAGTGTAATACCGTATTTGCCGGAAAATTTGCCAGCCGCTGTTTTAATAGTACAGCATATGCCTCCCGGTTTTACAAACACTTTAGCTGAAAGGCTTGATGCAAAAAGCAAAGTAGTGGTAAGAGAGGCTACAAATAAAGAAAAGCTATTAGCTGGTCATGTTTATATCGCACCAGGTGATTATCATATGCTATTAGAAACTAGTACTAACGGCGATATATTAATTAACCTTGATAAATCTCCGCCTGTTGGTGGACATAGGCCCTCAGTTGATGTAATGATGAACTCACTTTCGGATACAGGGTTTAAAAATATAATAGGTGTAATATTAACAGGTATGGGGGCTGATGGTAGTATTGGTGTTAAGAAATTGAAAGACATTAACAAAGGTTTTATTATAGCTCAGGATGAGGAATCAAGTGTTGTTTATGGCATGCCTAAGATGGCATATCAGACAGGAGCAGTAGATAAGGTAGTATCGCTTAGTAAGATTTCAGACGAAATTATTCAATTCTTGGAGGTGCGTTAGTATGGATATGACTCAGTATTTACAAATATTTATTGAAGAATCAAATGAACATGTGCAAAGCTTAAATCAATCTCTTTTGCAGCTTGAAAAGGACCCTGAGGACAAGGA
>JAEZIB010000168.1 GCA_023416275.1 Bacillota bacterium
TTCAAAATCAGGATTTGACAAGCCATATTCAGATATATGGTTACAAATCAAAGCTAACCCTGCTAAAAAAAGTGATCTGAAATATGATCTTGGAGCATTATGGGGAGCAGGTCTGCTTAAAGAGATAGAGTTGCCCGGTCAAGGACCAAGGGGTATATCATTATCTCCTGATGGTAAAACTGTAGCGGTAGGTGCATATTTTGCAGGAGAAGTATATCTTATAGATGCTGCTGGAAATACATTGAAAAGTACAGCAAAACTTGGCATCCAACCTGACGAAAGTCAAGAAAGAAGAGGAGAACGTATCTTCTATGATGCTTCAACTACTACACAAAAATGGCTCAGCTGTGCTTCCTGTCATCCTGATGGCAGGGCTGATGGACTTAATTGGGATATGCCAAACGATGGTATCGGCAATACTAAAAATACAAAATCAATGTTGTACGTATTTGATACACCTCCTGCTATGTGGCGTGGAGTAAGAGATGATGCCCATGTTGGTGTAAAAGCAGGTTTCAAATACATAAAATTCAAAGAACCAACCCAACAGGAGCTTGATGATGTTACCGCATATATAAAAAGCCTTTCATCAGAATCTGATCCTTATTCAAGCAAGGACGGCACAATGACAACTGCTGCTGCCGCTGGAAAAGCTATATTTGAAAGCAGCGAGACAAAATGTTCCTACTGCCATTCAGGTCCGATGTATACTGATTTAAAGGCTCATGATGTAGGTACAAAGGACATCCTTGATCCTGATGGAATGTATTATACACCGACACTTAAGGAAATGTGGAGAACAGCCCCATATCTGCATGACGGCTCAGCTGCAACACTCCGTGATGTACTCACAACGAAGAATCCAAATGATAAACACGGAAGAACCTCACAGCTTACCAATGAGCAAGTGGACCAGTTAGAAGCATATTTGCTTCAGATTGATAGTAATCCTGCTCAAGGATTGTTAAAGGGTGATGTAAATGGAGACGGTGAATTTAATGCAATTGACTTTGCCTTACTTAAAAAGTACTTGATGGGAGAAGCTACTTTGACAGATGAACAGTTAAAAGCAGCTGATGTTGACAATAATGGTGAAATCAATGCAATTGATTTTGCTATCATGAAACAAGTAATACTTGGAATCAAGACAGGTTTTTAATTCATTATATTTTAACAACTAAGTTTTGATACATTAAATTTTTACAATACAGTTATTGTACCAAATAGCCAGCTAAATTCAATTTAGCTGGCTATTATGTTGTATAGCCACCAAATTCTAAACTATTCTGATAATATAGACTTCTAGTGTCTGTTATCGTATATATGAAATTAAATTTATTTTGTAATCTACAACATGTAATAAATTAATCATATCTTTTCTCCTTTTTGTGTTTATTCTAATAATACTCAATATTGAAAACAACAGTACTTTTTCTTAATTCTAGCCTTATCAATGTTCTCCTCTATTTTTAAACAAGTTACTTTTTACACATTCCAAACCCAATATACAAACGGGCAAAAACCGAAATAAACCGATTTTTGCCCGTTCATAAAACTCATTTTAAGTTTTTAATACTTATAACAAAGGAGAATACGGCAACTTTGAAATATCACCCAGCAGGTATTTTTTGAAAACTGCAAAATCAAGAGCATCAATAACACCGTCGCTATTGAGATCTCCTGCTGCAAGGTCATTTTGTGCGGGTAAATCTGTAATTACTCCAAGCAGATACATTTTCATCATTGCATAGTCAGTTGCATCTACAGTGGAATCTCCGTTTAGATCTCCGGTCATTACACTTTCACCGATAAATTTGAACCAGTTTAAGTTGAACAAGTACCCACTTCCCCCTGTAAATTTCAGGTATACATCATGTTTTCCAGTAACTTTGCTGATGCTACATGCTGAATCCACATAAGTCTGCCACGCACCGTTTCCAGCAACCGGACATGTTCCTATCAAAGTACCGTTAATGCTATCTAACCGAATCTCAATATTCCCTCCACTGGAGTTACTAGCTACTCTGGCTTTAAAATCTGTTGCACCGCTACCGAAATCTATATTTCTGTAAACAGCATAATCCCCATTTTCGATATACCCAACATTCTCTCCACCTTCTGAGCAGCTTTCCGTCTGAACTCCCGATTGGTCATTGAAGCTTTCGGCTTCAATCTGTGTAAAGGCCGACCTAGGATCGGGGTCGGGTATAACTGTTCCACCCGTAACTTCAGGCCTTTCGTTCCAGACAGAGCTTTCCCCGTTTACATTGACTGCTGTTACTGCAAAGTAATACTTTGTAGCTTTGTCAAGTCCTGTAACAGTGTAGGGGCTTGCAGTTACATCACTGATTGTATTGGTGTAGACACCGGGTTCCGTTCCATATTTGATATTGTATGAAGTTGCCCCTTTAGAAGCTCTAAACCAGAGCTTCACACTATTGTTAGAAGGCTGGTGGGCGTATAGCAATGGCGAGCATGGCTTGTTCTCTGTTGTGAAGGACCATATACCGCTGGAAGATGCAGTAGAATATTTAAGATCCTTTGTATATGAAGTAACTCTCCAGTAATATTTTGTATTAGGATTTAGAAGATTGGGCTCCACAGTGTACTTGTTGTAAATCATTCTATCTCTTAGAATTATCGGATTAGACATGTCTGCACTTGCAGACAACTCAAGCTTATAAAAAAATGCATTCCTAGAAGGCGTCCACGATAGTACCGCCCTGCTTGAAACCGCGTCCTGGCCGTTTGTGGGAGCGGAGAGGCTAAAGCTTTTAGGCTCATTCCCTGATGCCCTTGTAGTAAAATACTGTATCTGTCCATTCATTGGTCTCTCTCCATTTGCATTGACAGCATATACTCTCCAATAATATTTAGTATCATTTTCCAGTGCTGTGGTTGGAGTATAAGTAGATGCAGTATTTGGACCAAACTCATTTGTACCCGTTATAGTAGTAATTCCTGACTTATTGATTACTGGTGATGAAAGGTCGCTGTTTTTAGAAACCACCAAACGATACGAAGTTGCGTTATAGGCTCTTGACCAAAGGAATCTTGGCGTAACTGACTCCATAGGTGCGTTTCTGGATGGCAGGTATGTTCCAAATTGCCCAGGTACGCCAGCATTTGCAGCGGCGATAAACGAATATACTGCATCGTTTGAAACTGTTCTGCTTCCGCTAGAATTCACAGCAGTAACACTCCAGTAATATTTTTGATCTTTAGTCAAAGGTGTTGCAACCTTGTAGCTGGTTTCAGTAATACCTGTTTGTTCGATTACAGGGTTGGACAAATCCTTGTTTACAGATACTTTCACAGTATAACTGGTAGCACCTTGGGCTTCCGACCAGGTAAGTGTAGGTGTTACTGTGGCAACCTCACCGTCATCAGGAGTCAAAGGATGGAAGAAATTAGGTGCAGAATCAGTTTTTTTCAAAACTACTAGCCATGAGTCGTTAGCTGCCGCATTGTTTATTGAAAAACTGATATTGGAAGTTGATGAAGGAGTAATGCTGGACTGGTAAGTCAAACCGTTATTTTCGCTTGAAGTAATCTTGTACAAGTCGATCCGTACATTCTTTCCACTGTAAGGTTGATTATTCAGGTTTACATTAATAGTACCTGCAGTTGCGCTCTTTGCAATGATAACCTTTGCTTCATCGGTATCCTTGCTGGCACAAGCTGTAAAATCATCACCTGAACTTGTTGTAACTCCTACATACTGTCCCGACAATTGAGAGAACATATAGTATACCCACCATATGGGCGTTCTGACAGCACCATTTTGTTGGCTATTTCTGCTGGTTGTTGTTAAAATATCGCTCATACCATTCCAATTGCCAGACTTGATACAACCCTTAATATTTTGTGTGATACCTGACCGTATTACATTGGACATACTCCGGGTCCAATCAATTGTTGCTGTGGACCAAGAGTTGTTTTCCTCCCATACAACATACTTGCCATTTGTTTCAGGATATTTGTTTTGAAGGTTGACAATGGGATCTTTCCATTTATTTGTCTGGGTAAAGGAGGCATATGTGCTGCCTTCCCAGTATTCATGCCAGCAAGGACCCTCCAAATCCATCTGGTTCTGACTGGAAAACGGAATATAGAAATCCGCTATTCCTGAATAGCCTACTGCACCTGGGCCTACGATAGGTATATAGTCGGGATAAACTTCCCTCACAGCCTCCCAGTTGCCTTTGAAGGTCTCTTCTCGGCCTGTCCAATACTCATTTGTAAGGTCTGCAAAATCCGGAGTTGCCCCATTGTCCTTTAAATACTGTAGCACATCTTTCGCATACTGCTTAAACCAAGCCTGGTTGGTAGGTGCACCACCCCCAGGAACGCCTTTTGGTGCTGTCCACGATGGATTAAGCCCTAAAAGGAAATACCACTTAAGGCCATTGGCCTTTGCCCTTTGATAAGCCTCCAGACACCTCTGGAGTTGGCTGTCTTCGTTATTAAAGCATGCACCATCCAAATCACCTATTCCCTGAAAGGTTTGAACAGGGATGGTTTCTCGGTTCAAAATGGGTCCGAGCATTTTCATTCTGCTGTCGGGTATATCATAGTTGGGTGTAAGAATGTAGCCAAATGTACTATGATTCACTGGACGTAAAATGTTATTAAAGTCGACGGTCACCGTATCAGTTGCCGCTGCCAGAGGGATTCCACTTGGCTGTAATAACAAACCTGATACCGTTAAAATTGCCAGTGTACGTTTAAAAACACGTTTGATTTTTTTCATACATTAACCTCCATTTTTTTAGTATTTAAAACAATTTATCGAAATACTTCACGTCTCACCTCCTTCTTCTGATGTATTTCTACATATACTTAAAATTCCCTCTTTTTATATAATTTAACTTCAATTTCCTCCCTAATTCGAGCAAATTTTCAACCCTGAAATTTTATCAAAGTAATTTATACTTTTCTAGACAAAAAAAAGGGGCGTATCGCCCCGAACCTTTGATATCAATTTGATTTTTATAATATAGTAAAATCTAGGTTACTCATAGTAATTTCTGCTACACATTCTTAATTTATCATGTTCTTTTGCATACTTCCCTGGTGAAATCCCTTCTATTTTATTAAATGTCCTAATAAAGTTCGAATAATTATTAAAGCCTGACATATATGCGACATCAGTTACACTTTTTCCTCCGTTAAGCAACTCTTTTGCATAGGCTACCTTACGGTCAACGATATATGACCGTATTGTCAAGCCAGTATGCTTCTTAAATTGTCTGCTTATATGCGTTCCATTCAAGAAAAACTTTTTACTGATAGCATCTAACGTAATTTCATTTTGTATATTTTGTTCAATATATTTCATTACTTCTTTGATTAGCTTGGGCATGATGTTACTGAAAATATGATTTGAAGACATATATTTTCGATTCACTAATATCAATAACTGCTCACAGCATGCTTTAATTAAAATGTCGTCACCAAAGTTTTCTTTATTTTCAGATTCAATCAAGCAATCTGCTAATGAAACAAATTGTTTACACTCATTATCTGATAGTCTTATTACATTATTTTCACCAAGTTTTCTATTGTTAAAGCAAAGTGCTAAATTGCTAATGTTACTAGATAACTGGCTTATGCAAGCTTCTGAAATATATATAGAAATTCTTTCATAAGGTATCTGTTCTAAGGATACTACTCTATGCATTTCTTTTTTATTCAGTAATACCAAGTCACCCTGTTTTAAGTCATAACAATGATCCTCAATGTAATATCGTACGCTTCCATTTAGGAACAGATAAATTTCATATCCATTATGTCGGTGATAGGGTGCGTTTACATTGACATTTGTAATGTTATGTGTTCCATGTATTTGTTTTTTTAGAGGATCAAATATAGCATTGAAGTTCTCTGCCATCTTTTTTCTCCGTTGTTTAATATATTATTCAGTAATTATTGCTAAAGAATTCATAACTTTATTATAATCATAACCTCTGTCTACTGATAGGTCTGTTTCAAATAATTCAAAATATATTACTGCATTTCGTTCTAGCTTCAATGATATTGTCAAACTGTCATTTAGACATTTAAAATTGTTGCTAATAATCATTGGCTTAGCAGCGTCTCTTATTAATTCTAACTGATTTGCGTCTGGATTACTCGGTTCTCCTAAATCATGCCATAACTTTAATGGATTACAATATTTTTCATCAACTATCTTTTGTAAAAGGCAATAATCCTTACCTGTTAATGGTAGTTCACATCTAATTTGAAGAGTTTCCTCTGAATTTTCATAATTTAGATTCCACGCTACTCCACAATATTTTCCGTCTGATTTCTGGACAATTACTAACTCCTTTGTTTTACAAACACATTTGCCCTGTAATTCCTTGAAAAACTTGAATACCCAAAATGTTGGTTTTGGAATCAGACCATTTGCTACCAAGCCAAATCCTCCGTGAAAAGGTGTATACGGAACACCCTGCTCTTCAAAAACATCTCCAAAGGTCCAATATGAATAAGACTCATTATCTTCTCCAAGTCTGGACAAAAGATACGCTATATAAGATGCATTACGGTTGGTATCATGTAATGGGCAATCCGGTACATAAGATGTATTAAACTCTGTAATATGGATATTCATTCCAATAAATTCCGAAAAACTATCTACAATTTGGCGCGTAATCTTAAGGGTACTTAAACCACAATCTGGATTTGACAATTGAGCATACTCATAATGTCCATCTCTATAAGGTAGTTCAGTAGTATAATGATGTCTTGTTATAAAATCAAGTGGAGACTTGCTGTCTATGCAAAACTTTAAAAATTCTTTCATCCATAGTTCATCATTAACACCACAAATTGCAGGACCGCCGACTTTAAAATTCTTATTTACAGCCTTTATTGCATTAGCTGAAATGGAATACAGCTTAAAATACTCCTGCATATCAGCATCCTTCCAGAAGCCTTTTAAATTAGGTTCATTCCAAACTTCAATAGGCCATTTTGTTACTTCATCCATACCATATCTTTTAATCAAATGGTTTAGAGTTGCCTGAACAAGTGCAATCCATTTGTCGTAGTTTTTTGGCGGAGTTACATTTCCCTTCCAATAGAATACTGTTTGATTCCCACTTGCAAGCTTATCAGGCATAAAACCCAGCTCCAAAAATGGTCTGATATTTAAACTCATATACATATCCATAACTCTATCCAAGTAGGTAAAGTTATATTCTGAAATAATATCACCTTTGGCATTTTCATACTCATGATAAATTGCCATATCATCGCAGAATAAGCCATGACCACGAATATGTGAAAAACCGATTGTGTCTTGCACCATTTTCAGCTGATCATAATATTCCTTGTGTAAGGCTAATCCCATACGTCCAGTACCTATACAATAAGTTGCATTATTATGAAAATTCACTTCTGCATTTGACTCAATTTTATAAAACTTCTCCACTCATTATTCCTCCTCAAAGACAAATTTTTCTCTTACATCATAAAGAGCCACTTCTGTTTTGCAGTTTTCGAAATGTACATTTTCCGCATGTCTGATATAGTAAGCAGATGCAGGCAGCATACCAAAGCAGTTGGATTCAGGATACTGATTTGCAAATTCAGCAGGACTGCATGGTACCTCAGTAGCACCTCCAAGAAATACTGCGTTTACATTTTTAAATTTAATGTTCTTAATAGGATAAACTAAACCTTCTTTTTTATAACCACCAAGGTATGACCCATAGTTTCTATTAACTTTATTTACTTCAATATCATTAAAATAAATATTTTCAATTGAACCAATCCTATGTTCTCCCCAGTCTGGATAACGTCCTTTGTCACCGATTAATATAAAGAACGCACTTTCAACATTGCTTATAATAATCCTTTCAAATAATAGATTATTAATTGCTCCTCCATCAACACATTCTACACATATTCCACATCATTAAATTCCACATAGTCACGAAATATAAAAAGAATTTTCAGTGATGCCTTAAAAGCATATTAACATAAAATAATGCAAGTGTCATAACTCTATATGTAGAATATATTGCTCTAAATGACTTTTTATAGAGGTTATAAGAGCCTGATTTTTTAGTATGCTTTTTCATAACCATCTAAAATACATTGTTTTAACCCAAAATCAAAAAAATTTTTTACGTTCGTACACAACAAAAAAAGGCATCAAGATTTTTCGAATCTGATACCTTTTTCATTAAATTTATTTATATAAGTAAACATTTTTCTACAAATCAAATATTTTACTGATGCAGTTATAGGTTATAACCTATTTAGACATTAGATTGTAAAGCACCTGTGCCATCTGTGCCCTGTCAGTGTTGCCTGCTGGGTTGAGTTTGCCACCGCTACCGCCTAATGCTCCTGTTTCAACAAACAATGTCATGGCTTCCTTTGCCCAGTTCGATATTTGATTAACATCACTATAGTCTGTCAAAGCTTTGCCTGTTGTTCCTGCAGGCAGTTTGCTGATTTTTTTCAAAGTATTATACAAGAGAGTGAACATTTCTTGTCTTGTTATTTCATTATTAGGTGCAAACATATTATTTCCTATACCTGCTGTTATTCCTAGTTTCTTTGCTTGAGCCAAATAGCCTGTATAGTAGGTATTTCCTGCATCAGTAAAATTATCATTTAAAGCTGAAATAGGTTCAATGCCGTAGGCTCTCATTACCATAACCATAAATTGACCTCTGCTTAATTTTCCTTGTGGACTAAAATTACTGTTGCCTATTCCTGTAGCAATTTCCCTAGCAGCTACAAATGTCACTGCATTACTGTACCATGCAGCTTGTGCTACATCCTTGAAGTTTACTTTATTATAACCTACAGCAAACCTTGAAAAATGGTTTGTTTTAAAGGTAATTACACCTTTTTCCTCATTATATACACAGTTTTTTATAATTTCTAGCTTACCTTCAGCATTTATGTAGAAAATAACAATAGCGTTAGTATCTTCTCCCTCTTTTGGTGTGTAGGCTATTGATACTGTTGCAATTCCTCCAAACTTGGAGATAATTGTGCCCCCACTGGTCAAACTGAAATTGAATACTGGTCTTTCACCTACTACTGCTTTTACTGACTCTGAAAGAGCCTCCGCATCATCCTTTGAAGCTGTGACCTTTATATCAGCTGTTGCTTCCTTTGAGATGGTGGAAATTGCTGCTTTGTCAAAGGTTATATTTGCCTCAGTTGTTGCTACCGTCAATTCATCGATTTTGCTCTCTGCTACTGCCTTGACAGCCGACTTTGGTATACTTGTCTCGATTGTATTTGCTTCGTTAGGGGCTGTCACCTTAATTTTCACTTTTTTTGCTGTACCTTCTCCTTGCTTTACGGCCTCTTCAACCGCCTTGTTTACAGCTTCTTTAATCTGGCTTTCGGTTACTGCTACCGATGCTTTTCCGTCTGAAGCACTTTTTGCCTCAGAAGTTATAGTACTTGTAACACTAGCTGAAGAACTTCCTGTATTGGTGGTAACTGTTATTGTTGTGTTTGAAGTTGCCGTGGTATTAGCACTGGCAGGAGAACCGCCACTGCCTGAATTTCCAGAGCTCTTTACTAGAGTTTTATATGTTATTTCTTTTCCCTCTGTTTCTCCTGCAACTGTTTTTATATATGCTTTAACTGTATATGATGTATTATCTGACAAATTTGCAACATTGGCAGCAAGGTTATCGCCATTAATTGTTGCATTTAATGTACTCCACTCTGCATCTGAGGCTTTCTTATACTTAAAGCCTCTCTCTAATAGTTCATCATCTGACACATAAGTAGCACTAAAGCTTGCTCCATTTGATGTAATATTGTTAACTGTCACATCCCCTACACTTTGCAGCCTATTAGTCCTGAAGGATATAACATCATTTTCTATCCTGCCTGTTTTGTTTTCTATGTAACCTTTTACATCATAATATGTATTATTTTCAAGTCCGTTAACAGTAGCTGTCAGTTTTCCATCATGGTCTGCTGCTCTAAGATTTATCCACTCTGTATCTGAAGATTTTTTTAACATAAATCCTTTATCTGTTAAATCATAGTACGCTGAATAGTCTGCTGTGAAGGTTGCACCTTCTTTGGTAATGTTCTTAACTTTCTGAACACCAATATTTTTTGGCTCCCACAGAGCTTTTATATTAATATTTTCCTGCTGCCAATCTGTGCGATATTCTGCATCAGAAGCCGAAACACAATATGTACCACCTGGTACTACTATCGCATTTCCCGTTGTTCCCCAGCCCTTTAATTCATAGCCTGCTTTCGTAACTGCTTCTAGTTCAGGCACTACAACCTCATAGCCCTCATAAGTAAACCATATGTTGTCTGTATATAAATTTCCATCCTCATCGTATTGCTCTTGTGTTGATTTCCATATACCATAGTCTTTGCCATCTTTAGTTTCAATCCAATCGTTTTTTTCTTTCCAGTTGCCTGTATCCAAATCATAATTTACCCCATAATAATTGATTGAGGGATAGAATTTAAGATTAGGAACGGCTTCATCATTATAATCAGGAGCTGGAATCATTATATCCTCTACTCTTTCAACACACCACATCATGCTAGCATAGGGTGCCATATGTAAATCTGTAGATTTTTTGGTTGTAATCCAACGATTATTAATGGCAAAATTTTCAGGAGCTGTAATTTTTTCCATTGATTCATAAATAGCAATCCCGCCAGGTGTAGTGTGATAGCTCATATTAGTATTAATATAACGACTATACGGAGGGGTAATTGCTTCACCAGGGTTTGCATGACAATATTCACCTACTTTTAAACTCCGTAAGTCCCTTGTGCCACTTGCGTCCCTTCCTTCCTTCTCTACAAAAGTTGCTGCCTGAACAGGTGACAATGTTACTACAACTAATACCATTGTTAAAAGCCACCCCGATATACTCTTTATTCTTCTAATTTTACTCATTTTACTCCTCCTAGACTCTTTATATTTTGTAAGCTTATACTAGTTTGTATAAACAGTTAACAACCATTTATATAGTCGCAGTATGCGAAATGATACTGTAAGATGTGCAAACACTTTCCAACACTAAGAACTTGTGGTTCTGCCACAACATCACATTAGTGATGATAAAGAAAACTTGGCTTGTACCGAGCTATCGGCGACGGCAGAGGCCTAGTTGCCCTTATACTTTTCTTAAGTGTAAAAAGTATTTACTAATATTTTTATGCGAATTAGTATTATTACACCTTATAATTTTTTTAGATATTGCCACAGTAATAATTTTCTGACTGATTTACTCCACAGGCTTCAAGTGCATTTTCCATTATCTTCCTATCATATCTCACAGTAAAATAACAAATATTGTTGTCTCTAGCGAAACAAACAAAGTCCTCATCATCAGATATCCATATAATTTTAGCCTTTTTGTTTTTGTCCACCGTTTGTCTGACAATTTCCATTCCCTTAGCTTTTGCCCATGCAATTAAGATAATGTCACTGCTTTTTTTCTCTACTTCCAAGAGAAACTCTCGTTTTTCTCTGAATATTTTAACTTTAGGGTAATAATGGCACTTTTCAAAATACTGTATGGCATGCTGCAATATTTCGTCCACATTGTCAAAGTTACTGCATAACACAAAATCCATTTTTCACCTGCCTTATCTAAATTGCTCTACCTCCCCACATTAAAAGTCTATTGGTTCGGGAGACTTATTAGTGCATGTTGCCAAGATTATTAGATATTTAACATTAACATATAATTTTTTGCAAATTCAATAGTAGCATTTTGTGCTTATTTTTCAATGAATTATTCTCTAGTGGTATCAAAAATGTGACAAGTGGTATACAGCGGGTTAATAAAAGTCTTGAGTTTCTAATTTCTTTTCGGTAGAATTATGTTACATATTGCTATATAAAGGTGGTTAAAACGTGAGAATTGCAGTAATTGATGATACTCTCCAAGACCGAAAAGCAGCCATTGCTCTTGCGAAAGAGTACTTTATCCAAAGAAAAGAATATGAAAATATGCAGATTTTTTTTGATGAATACGATAGTGGTGAAGCCTTTTTAAAGTCTTACATAAAAGGAATCTATGATGTTTTATTTCTAGATATATATATGAAGTCCTTAACCGGAATCGACATAGCAAGACAGATTTCTTTGTCAGATGAAAATTGCCATATTATTTTTTTTACAAGCAGTGAGGAACATTATCCAGAAAGCTATGAGGTTCATGCAAAGGGTTATGTAACAAAACCATTAAAAGATTCCTCTTTTTCTTTTTGCAATACTATGGATTATATTATGAAGCATTTAGCTTTGCAGTTCTCTGGTCTTAATGTATTTTTGAATGGTGTAGAAGTTTTCTGTGCATTTAAAGAAATTTTGTATTTTGAAATAAATAATGGCAGGCTATATCTTCATCTTTTAGAAAAAGTTTTTGAATTGTCAGGAAAGTATTCAGATTATTCAAAGGAATTATTAAAAGATAATCGTTTCATGGAATGTTACAGAAACCTAATAGTAAATATGGATTACATCAATAACTTTGATGATAATAGTTTTATACTAAAAAACAAGGAAAAAATTCCAATTAGTCGTAGAAAAAAGCAAACGGTACTAAATCAATATATGAAATATTTCTTAGGAAAGGGGAAAATATAGATGAGCTTTATAATAAATAGCACTTTAGTCTCTATTATAGGACTCACAGGGGTTTTTCTCAGATATATACCTTTCCATACCATTGTTTCAAAAAGGCAAAAAAAACATTTACTATTATCATATACAGCTTTCTTTATAGTTCAGTTTGCTTTTTTACTTTTATTTTTTTCAAAGCTTACACTTACTCCCAAAAGTTATAAGCTGATTATTTGTTGCTTTGGTATATGCTACTTTATCATTAACTGTATACTGATTCCAAATCAGTTTTTTAAGCATATTTTTATTTTATCTGTACAAAGTATTTATTCCCTGTTTCTTCATTCTTTAGCTGCTTTACTCACCAACATATATTTTTCAAATATGCCTATAAACGTACAATTTCAATTTCAAAGCATTAGCTTTTTAGCACTATTTTTTATATTCTTCTATCCTTTGTTAATAATTATGAAAAATTCGTTTTTGCTGCGAATAGGAGAAGAAAAACACTATTACTGGAAATGGATATGGCTGATACCTTGTTTTACGTTCTTTGGAAATATAATTGCTACTATGAATAGTAATTGGATTTCTACATGGCAGCAATTTTTAGCAAGATTGTTTATGGCCATCACTGTAATAGCGTCTTGGAAATGTATCAATATTGATTTTAACGAAATAGATGAAAAAATTAGAGTTAAAAATGAAAATGAATTTTTGAATCTGCAAATCAAAGCTATTTCTGACAGTGCTTATTTGATTGAAAAAGAAGAAGAAAAAATTAAAATTCTACGTCATGATATGAGACACCAGACACAAATGCTTTTTTCCCTTATTTCGGGAAATGAAAATGACAAAGCACTTGAAATACTAAAAAAGCTCAATACCGAATTGTTCCCTATAGGACCTGCTAAATTCTGTAAAAATCAAATTGTCAATTCTGCAATTTCCATATATGCTCATAAAGCTATTTCCTCTCAAACAAAATTGGAATATGAAATATCTTTACCAAAGGATTTGCCTTTTAATGAAAACGACATTGCCATTTTATTTGCCAACGTACTGGACAATGCAGTAAATGCCAGCTTATCTCAGCAAAAGGAAAACCGGACAATAAAAATCAAATCCAGATATGAACAAAATCAACTGGTTATTTATGTTGAAAATTACTTTGCTGGAACTATTGAATTAGATAAAAATGGTATTCCAATTTCGAAAAAGGAGGGTCATGGTTTCGGTATGAAGTCTATTCTTTCCATTGTAAAAAAATATAACGGAAATGCTGTATTCACACATGAGAACGATATTTTTACAGCAGGATTTTTATTCTTTAAATAACAGCAAGCTGCCTTTTAATCCTCACAAGATAACAATAAAATGTGTTCCTCCCATAGACTTTTAAGCAACTTATTAATCCCGAATATAGGAATTTATATGTCTGGAATTTTAACTCTATACACATCCTAGTTAAAATCACCAATGCTGCTTTTGTAACACTCTTAAACATATAACTTCCTAATATTAAGGGAATACCATAATTTTTAGTATTAATAAAATAACAAAATCATTATTCATGTTAGTTTACAATTGTTCAGCAAGCTCGAAGTATTTTTGCCCAAAACCGACACAATGTCACTTTTAGCACACTATGAACCATGGATGGTAAATGTGGAAAGGCGGCTAAAGCATTGATGAACTCAAAAGCACATCATTTAAGTAAATACCTCCCACATCAGCAAAAAACGCTTGCGTTTTTTGTGACTCGAAAGTGCACCATGTAAGCACCAACTATACTTTCGAGTTGTTTTGGCAACAAACCATTGATAATCCTACCGCACCAATAGATTTTTATGGGCGAAGTTTGAGTTGTTTATTCTTCGTATCCATTTGGATGTGCACTATGCCAATTCCAGGCTGTTTCTATAATTTTATTTAAATCATTATATTTAGGTTTCCAGCCTAATATATTTATTGCTTTTTCTGCTGATGCGACTAGTGTGTCTGGATCTCCAGGTCTTCTTGGCGCATCGGTGGCTTTTATAGCCTTACCTGTTACTGCTCTAGCTGCCTCTACCACCTCTCTATTTGAAAAACCAGTACCATTTCCAAGATTGAAGATGTCACTTTGGGCACCCTTTCTCAGATTTTTCAATGCAAGTACATGCGCTTGAGCTAGGTCTGAAACATGAACATAGTCTCTTACGCAAGTTCCGTCCTTTGTGTTATAATCGTTTCCGAATATCATTATTTCATCTCTTTTACCCTGTGCCACCTGCAATATTATAGGTATAAGGTGTGATTCAGGAGAATGTGCCTCTCCTATTTTCCCACTTACATGTGCACCGCAGGCATTGAAATACCTTAGTACTGCATATTTTATGCCATAAGCGTTATCTGCCCATTTCAATAACTTTTCAACAGTTAACTTTGTTTCTCCGTATGGATTAATAGGAGCCGTTTTGTCACTCTCTTTTATCGGTATGCTCTCAGGTATGCCGTATGTAGCTGCTGTTGATGAAAACACAATCTTGTTTACTCCGGCTTCCTGCATTGCGGTTAAAAGGTTCAATGAGGCTATTACGTTGTTATTGTAATACTTTAATGGATTTGAAACACTTTCTCCCACCTCAATATATGCTGCAAAATGTATTACAGATTCTATGTCATTTTCTTTCAATACCTTTCTGATTTCATCAATGTTTCTCAAATCAGCCTGAATAAATTTACCGCCTGAAATAGCCTCCTTGTGCCCTTTTTCCAAATTATCAAGCACAATTACCTCCTCTTTCGCATCAAGGAGCTCTGCAACTGTATGACTTCCAATATAACCAGCCCCACCTGTAACTAAAACTGCCATCTTTAACCTCCCAAATCTATCGTTTAAATGATAAATACTATTTAAATTTTAATTTCTCTGGCTCCATCACTTATCTCACTAATATAAAATTCAGGAATTATACCAGTTTGCTCTTTGTAATTCTTTCCTACCTGTTCAATAAACAAATCAACCTTATCCTCTGGAACTATATTCACTGTACATCCTCCAAAACCAGCTCCGGTCATCCTTGCACCTATAACTCCGTCAACCTTCATAGCTTCAGCAGTCATTGTATCCAGCTCTTTTCCCGTAACTTCATACAAATCCCTAATTGAAGTATTTGCCTCTATCAAAAGTCTGCCCAACTCAGCCAAGTCATTTTTCTTTAATGCCTCAGCGGCTTTGAGAACTCGGTCATTTTCGCTTATAACATGAGTTACCCTTTTTCTGATTACTTCATCCTCTATCATTGATTTGTATTGCTCAAATTCGGAAATAGTAATATCACATAAATTCTTTTTTTCCGGCAAATACTGCTGCAGTATTTTTAAGCCTTCTGCACATTCTTGTACTCTCTCATTGTATTTTGATTCACCCAGAGAACGTTTTTTCTTTGTATTTCCAAGAATTATTTTATAGCCGTCAAGCTTTAAAGGTAAATATTCATACTGCAAAGTTCCACAATTCAACAAAATTGCATTGTCTTTTTTACCCATTGCAGATGCAAACTGATCCATAATACCACAGCTTACCCCACAAAATTCATTCTCGGTTTTTTGCCCTAATACAGCCATTTGTACCATATCTATTGGTTCTGTTATTCCATATGCTTCATTAGCCAACGTAACTAATGTTACAGCTGTCGCCAATTCTATTGCTGCAGAAGATGAAAGTCCTGAGCCCAACGGAACAGTGTCATGGAAAAGCATATCTACTCCAACCATATTATAGCCTGCATTCTGGAGCATATACGCCACACCTGCCTGATAATTTCCCCATTTAAGCTCCCTAGCCGCTTCCAGCTTATCTAGTTTAACTTCCACTCTGTCAGGCAAATCCGTTGCTGCTAGCCTAAGGGTATTGTCATTATTTATTCTTGCAATTACTGTAGAATCAAGGCTTAAGGCTGCTGGAAGCACAAGTCCGCCGCAGTAATCAATATGTTCTCCGATAAGATTTACTCTGCCGGGGCCTGAAAATATCCTTAGCTTCTCTTCACTTCCCCCATAAATCTGACAAAACTTTTTCTTTAGATCATCATAATTTTTTTGCATAATAACCAGCCTCCCTCAATTTATATTCTTACAGTCAATTTCCTTCATAAATTTATTAAATGCCTTTAGTCCTTCCTCAGTTTGCTTAAATACCCCTGCATGCTCCAGACAAGTTTCAAATTTTTTTCCTATTTCAAGCCGTATAGTTTCATCGGCACATCCATCAGATAATGCATTTCCGTATTTTGATAGCAGTTCTTCTATCCAGTCCTTATGCTTATATAACACATGCTCCTTTTGATAAATGTCCACATTATCTGCATTGCCACAAAGTATTTGTTTTATCTGTTCAAGCTCTGTTTTAAGTCTGCCTGGCAGTATAGCCAACCCCATAACCTCAATTAAGCCAATATTCTCTTTTTTTATGTGGTGGATTTCCTTATGGGGATGAAAAATTCCATCAGGATATTCCTCAGTCGTCCTGTTATTTCTGAGCACTAAGTCCATCTCGTATTTTCCTTCTTCATTCCTTCTGCAAATAGGAGTTATAGTATTATGAGGAATTATGCCATCCTCAAAATCCGAATACGCAAGGATATCAACACTTTCATCGCTGTACCCTCTCCATATGTTTAAAACATAATCTGAGAATTCAGTTAACTCTGAAATATCGTCACTTGCAGCACGAATAACCGATAAGGGCCACTTGACTATGGATACTTTAATTTTTTTGTATTTATTACATTGGTAATTATTTATAATAGCTGCTTTATGCATCGGAAATATATAATTTCCGCCCTGAAAGTGATTATGGCTGAGTATTGAGCCACCGACAATAGGTAAATCTGCATTTGACCCGCAAATATAATGAGAAAACTGCCTTACAAAATCCAAAAGCTGGCTAAACGTATTTTTTGAAATAACCATTGGCACATGCTTTTCAGACAATATAATGCAATGCTCTTCATAATAAACATAAGGCGAATACTGAAAGTACCATTGTTCTCCGCATAATGTAACCGGAATTATTCTATGCGTTTGTCTTGCAGGAAAATTTACTCTGCCGGTATACCCTATATTATCAATGCAAAGCATGCATTTGGGGTAATTGCTTTGAGGCTGCAGCTTCTCCATCTCAATTATTTTTGGATCCTTTTCGGGCTTTGTGAGATTTATTGTAATTTCAATACATCCATATTCCGTGCTGGTTGTCCATTTTATATTTTTAGCATTTTGAGCTGTCCTTATATAATTTGATGCGGTGCAGAGCTCATAAAAATAGTCTGTCGCAGCCTTTATAGATTGTTTTTCAGTCAACTCGTAAAATTTCTTTACTATCTCAGCTTCTCGTGGCATTATAAGACCCATTATTTTGGTATCAAACAGTTCACAATAAGCATATATTTCCTTATCAAAAAAACCTTCATTCCCTGCATATTCTACAAGTGAATTCAATATCTCAGTCGGATATTCCATGTCCTCCTCAGCTACATTGCCGCTATATGGCTCTTTTATTTTCAGCAAATCCAAAAGCTGATTTCGTGCAATTATAGCATCAAGCTTATCCAGCATACCGTGCTTTGTTCCAAATTGCAGTAATCTTTCAATCTCATATGCGGGATTAATCATTGTACTCCACCCTTCTTTATTTAATGATATCTTCTAATAAAAAACACGAAAATCACTTCGTAAGGCTAACTTAATAAATGCGAAGTTTACATTTCATACATTCATCGTTTTCTTGGCATATCAAAAAGCTACGAGGATTAACTTCCTCAAACTTTCATATGTTTCATGCAATTTTTCGCTCACTATCTGTCCCAACAGCATATCTGATATTTTCTAGTATACACAATTAAACCAACAATTACGAACACTTTTGCAACTTTTTTAACACATAATTGCCTAAATTTCCATTTAAAAACTAATCCTCCGGCTGGAGGATTAGTTTTTAGTTGATCAAGTATTAACTTTTTGTTTCCAATTAGCAAGAATTACTTTGACATCAGGTTGTATAACACCTGTGCCATTTCTGCTCTTGTTGTAGTACTCATTGGAGTGAGCTGTCCAGCATTTCCTCCGACAGTTCCAGTTTCAACCATCAATGTCATTGCATCTTTAGCCCATGAAGATATCTTATCTACATCGCTGAAGTCTGAGAGTGATTTTCCTGAGCTGCCTTGCGGAAGTTTACCCATTGTATTTAAAGCATTGTACAACAATGTAAACATTTCCTGACGAGTAATTTCTTTTCCAGGTGCGAACATATTGTTTCCCACACCTCCGGATATTCCCAATCTCTTTGCCGCTGCCAAATAACCTGTATAGTAGGAATTGCCAGCATCAGAGAAGTTATTTGTCCAGTCTGCATCAGGAGCAATACCATAGGCCTTCATCAGCATTACAATAAATTCACTGCGGGTCAGTTTAGCATTTGGACTGAAATTGCCATTGCCTGTTCCTGATGTAATATTCCTTGCAGCAATAAAGTTTACTGCCCTGCTATACCAAGAATCATCCTTAATGTCTGTAAAGCTTACTGCATTGTAGCCTACAGCGTAGTAGCTGAAATGTGTAGTGGTAAAGCTTACCGTACCAGTGGCCAAATCATAACGTCCGTTAGGTATTGCAACCATTTCTCCGCTGTTGTCAATATACCAGATGATAATGCTTTCAGGATTTGCAAGCTCTGAAGCTGTAGGAGTATAAGGTATTGTTACTGTAACAGGTACATCTGGATTATTCCATTCAAATGGCTTTCCGTCTATAGTCATTGATAGCTGGACTAATGGTCTGTTTCCAATAGCTGTTTTTGCAGACTGGCTTAGTCCTGCTTTGTCACCCTGACCGATAGATATTTCTGCTTTTTTTCCTGTTGCTGCTATTGTACCTGTCAGCATATTTGAATTAACAGTAATACTTCCACTGTCTGTATTGATTTTCATAGCACCTTGACTTACTGCTGTTGACAGATATGAAACAGGTATGCCCATGATATAAGTATCAACATCTGGAATGGTTGGTACTGTTACTACAGAAATTCCACCATTCATTAAAAGATTTTTATTTGAAGCCATATCCAATGCTGCAGTACCAGCTTTTGCATCAACACTAATTGGCAGAGTAATAGCTTCAGTTCCATTGCCTGCTGCGTCCATTAGCTTAATATCTGCTGTATAGTTTTTTGTAGCTGGTGTTGAAGGAGTAGAGCTTCCACCGCCATTGCCACTGCCACCGCCAGAACCACCGTTATAGGCCCACTCAGCTGTCACACCCACATTTGCTGCAGGCATTGTAACTGTAGTGATGGTACTGTTTCTGTCTGCAAAGCTTACGTCATTGTCTGAGCTCCAGCCTTTGAAGGTGTAATTGCTTCGGCTGCCAGCATTTATTGTAACAATTGAGCCTTCAGCATATGTGCCTGCACCGGAATTCGCAGCAAAGCTGCCGTTTACGGTAAGAGTATAATTTTCTACCGTTTTTTCCTCAAATATTGCTTTTACAGATACAGCTCCATTCGGCATTATAAAAGTATTACCTGTAATACTTAAGCCTGCTGGATAGATTACCTGCCATTCCTTAAGACGATATCCCTGATTTGGATTCGCTGTCAGTGTAATTTCGGCACCAGCCTGTGCTGAAGCAGCACTTGCACTTGCAGTACCATTTCCGTCGCTATCTACTGTGATTTTGCGATTAACCGGTGTTGGATCAGAGCTGTCAATAATATTAACAACAAAGTTGGCCGGATTTCCTTTATCAAAGTTGACATTAAACTCAGTAACATCACCATTTTTAAGCTCAAGAGAAGCTAGATAGCTATCCTTGATAACCAGTGCGCTACCTGAAACAACATACATCTCAGGTGTTGTTAGGTAATTTTCATCATTAACCACATTGGTTACAGAGCCTGCTGCATTCCATATGATAGATGTGCTTGCATCTCCGGGAGAAGAAAGATCATAGTCCACACTTACCGGACTAACTTCCGCATTTACTTTTACTACAGTAATGATAAAGTCCTGAGCGTACTCAATGCCAACTGCACTTCCTTCTTCGATTGCTGCGGTTACAACAACTGTTCCCGCCTTTGGTGCAGAAAATATATTACCGTTGATGGTTGCTCCGGTGTCGCCTGCATCCTTTACACTCCATACAATACTTTTGCGTGTTGCGTTATCAGGAGAAACAGTTCCGAAAAGTACAAGTTCCTGTCCCTCTGTGGTCTCTGCTGGAACCTGTGTAATTTCATTCACCGCGTTGAATTCGCTATCGTAGAGGTTACGAACTTCAATCTTCATGCGCTGATTATCTTTTCCCTCATCATCAGCCACCATTACCTTTGCACCGTTATTTGTAGATTCTTCTACAGTCATTACTTTTCCATTACTTTTATTAATAATTTTATAGTAGTCACCGTCTTTTTCCAATTTCCACTGCTGAGTATCGGGTATCGAAGCTCCGGTAACCCTTGTATTCTGGCAAATCTGCTCTATTGGTGAACCAGGCAGTAGGTCAATTACATGTCCACTTTGAACAGACTGTATTTGGTAATATCCTGTTCCAAGATCATAGAATCTCCACAACTGATTATTTCCATCGCCATTTGTCCATTGGTTAATAACGGCTTTAGGATCACTTGAAACCCTATCAACATCCAATGATTTGCCACTGTGCTTTGGTTGTATTTTAACCATCTTCTCAGGAATAATTTTATCAGCAATGGAACTAATATATCCGCCGCTGAATTTATCTATTGTAAGACTGTCGATATTAAATCTTCCTGTGTCGCCTTCTTCACGAATAAATTCAATTACATTTTTCCCAGCTTTCAAGTTTACTGACTCTGTTGCATCAGTCCAGGTATCCCAGTTTGCTGTCGGAGGTAATATAACTTGTTTTATAAACTCTTCGTTTACATACATGCTCATTGTTATATTTGAATTCTGTGCACCGCAATATCTCAGAGTTGAAGTATATGCAGTAGTATTTGGAACATTTACTTCAAATTGTAGTGAGTCTCCTTCTTTCTCAAATCCGCCTACAAATCCGTTGCCATCGTACCATAAATGATCCTGCACAACTTTCAAGCTGCCTGAACGTGTTGCTTGCTCAGCTTGGTACTTCCAAGGAGTACGCTTATTAAGATGAATATTGTCAATATTAATAATGCCCGAAGCATCGGTATTACATCTGTAAGTTATGGTATTTTTTCCCTCTTTAAGTTTTAATGTCTCTAACTGCTCTGTCCAAACGTTAGATCCTCCAGTAACTGGAAGTGAAATATCTTTAACATATGTGCCATTAAGGTAAAGAGCCAAAGATTTGCCTTCAGTCACGTTTGCATATCTCAGCTTTACGTCATAGGACGCCGCATTCTCAATATCTACAGAATATTCTACTGATGAATTTGCTTTTGATAACCCATTTACATAACCAAAACCTGTATTACCATCATTGGCCTGAACTATTTTAGCATCCTTTGAGCCTGTAGTTTCCGCATTTTCTGCCTCATAATGCCAGGTAGCTGCTTCAGTAACAGTTATGTAGTCAAGATTCACATTACCTGAGTCACCATCGTCATATCTAAATGTTATGGTATTGCTTCCCTCTTTAAGAAAAACATTGTCATAACGGTCAGCCCATTTATCCCAGCTTTTTAAATCAAAAAATTCTACCTGTTTGATTTTTCTGTCATTTACATATAAGCTCAAGTTTCTGTCAATGCCGTCACCAAACCCCAAGCTGTAGCGCGTCTTAACAGAATAATTGCCTGCATGAGAGGCATTTACAGTATAAGTAATAGATGATTCTGAAATCCATAAGCCGCCAACAAAACCAGTCCCGCTGAATCCAGGATGATCTGTATCTACTTTTGCATTTCCTGTCTTCTCAGCATCTTCTGCTTCAAACAATGTGCTTCTTTTTATAATCATTGCATCAAGTGCCAATGAGCTGTTACCAGAAAGACGGATTGTGTTACTTCCAGCTGCAAGTCTAACATTGTAAACTGATTTAATGTCGAAATCAGCAACAGATTTTGCATTAGCTTCAAATGAAATATTACCGGCGCTCTGCTGATTAACATCTAATTTCATGTTAATAGCACCTGCTGTAGTAATATTATTGTACCTGAAATCAAGAGAATAAGTCCCTTCTGCGTTGGTGTTAACATTAAATTCTACGTAGTCATCGTCACTACTATTATCGTATTTAACATATAAGGAGCTAGAGACAAAGGCACTATTCCCTGATACTTTTGTAGCACCTGATAACTTTGCATCTTCAGCTTCATATATCTCGCTCTTTTCCTCACCTGACGGTCTCGTTAGAACAGTACCAGGATTTGAAGGAATTCCAGGATTAATAAAATCATTATCATCCCAATTGATAAGTTGAACTCTTATTCCTCTGTTTCCACCGCCTTGTCCATGGGTAGGTATTCCATGGTAAACAATCAAGTCCTCTGTTCCATCTTCAGATTTAAGGAACAATGGTGAACCTGTACTGTAAGAACTATTTTCATCTGACCTCTTCATTATAGGCTGCTCATATTTCTTCCATGAAGCAGGGTCCATAATATCGGATGTTGCATCAGCTACTGATACGCCGACACAATAATTATCATTCATAAAGCTGCTTGCAGAATAGGCAAAATATATCTTACCGTTTCTTTCAACTACAGCACAGCCCTCATTTATATTGTCGTTCTTCTTCTCCCAGTCAAACTGAGGCCTCGCCAATGTACATTCTTCACCTTCCAATGTCCAAGGGTTACTCATTTTTACGATTGTTGGACACTCATCAAATTTCGTTTTTGTAGGATCTTTTGGATCAGGGAAGTAGTAGTATTTTGTATATGTAAAGTATCTTTCTCCCTTAATTGTTATAACACCGCATGCCAAACCATATCCCTCAGTATTCAGTAGTCCTTCCTTCTCAGTAACCTGCCCATCTGCGTCTTGGTTAGAGGATTTTCCCTTGAGCACCCAGGTTCCTTCAAATGGGTCGGGAGACGGGTTTTCTAATACATAGGAGCTTGGATGTCCATATCCAAAATCTGTTTCAGGACCTGAAGAGAAGTAAATATACCATTTTCCATCAAGCCTATAGATGTATGGTCCCCATACATACCCGAAATTGTCCGGTTTTTTCCAAACCACCTTACTTTTTGCAGTTGATACTCCGAGAATTGTTTCACTTCTTTTTAATGTGATATTATTATCACCGGAAAAGCAGCAATAGTAATAACCATCCGCGGCCCTTGCAATTGTGGGGTCAGCGCCGCCCATAAGTGGGTTCACATAATTGTTAGTCACATCTGCATACGAAATGCTTGTCAGCAATATTGAAAATACTATCGCTAACGATACCATAACTAAACTCTTTTTTCTCATAGTTAATCTCCTTTATATTTTTTTCTGATATTTTTACGAAATTTGAAATGCAATTACTTGCATCCAAAAAAACGTAATAAAACTTTTTATCACATCGGCTAAAAAGCCGACAAATTAGCTTGGAAAATTTTTCGGTTGTAGAATACTAACTTGAGGTTTTTAATATGTTAACATAATTATATATTCCAAATTCCTTTTATAAAATCAGAATGTTCTGACTTTTCTTGTGTTATTTTTACTTCTTCTATAGAAAATTTTGTACCACTGCAAGCTACCAAAATCTATACTTATGCTATCTGTGGAATTTTACACACCTGCCCCTTTTATAATGCTTTCCAACAACGAGATTGATGCCTTATCTCTGAGAGCACCCATTATAATCCATGAGATTTCCTTACCATTAGGCTCCAAATAGGTAAGCTCTCCGTCTATAGCTTTTTGATACAGTGAGTTAGGTCTTGTTCTGCAAGGCTCTAATGCATACATAGGCTCTGTAATTGCTCTCTTTGCAATTAATGACCTTGGGAAACTTTTCAAGGGCCTTATGACAAACGTTGCTGATGTTCTTTCTGAATCCACCAGCATTTCTGCTGTAATTCTTCCGCTTTCTTTTATCAGATTTGAATAGCCTTCAAGCTCAATAACCTCTTCAAGCCCGTAAACCGTCTCAGGTACATATTGATAGCAACGTATAGGATCAAGTTCCTTATTAAAGTTATATATTTCAAAAGGGTCTTTCTCAGAAGGTGCCGAATCACGAAGAAGCATTTTTTCTTTTAAAACAGGAAGAACATAATTTCCTCCATTAGCCATAAATTTGCCAGCCAGTTGTATGTGGTATCCGTCATCTATTGGTTGTCTTTCTTCAGTCAAATTCCATGTGGTATCCTTTCTTACTATGACAGATGAGTTATATTTTAAATGTATCTTTATATTCTTTTTGTAGCTTGGAGCGGCACTATAGCCCTTTATGGAAACATTACCTTCGATAGAGATTTCCTCTTCATCCCATGTAATTCTGATAGATGCCAATTCTGCCCTTGAATAAGAACCCGTCCCGTGCACCGTCCTAATTTCGTCAGGTGTACCGAAAATCTCAGGTCCTAATGCTGCTACAGCCGAATAAAAACCCTTTTCCCAACCCCCATTTTCTTGAAGGTTTACATTGTCAGGGTGAAGAAGATAAGCCTCGCTTCTGTCCCATGATATTTTCTCATTACCCAGATAAATTTCCCCGATGTCCATTCCTCTTTCGGGTATTACAGAAAAAGTCAGTGTGCCGTTTGATACAACTATCACATGAATAACACTTCCATAGGTATCTTTAAATATCTTTTTTTCTATAAAGCTACCGAAAGGCAATTCCACTCTGACACCTGTTTCCAATTCGCCAAACCATCTAAAATTTACTTTATTCATAGCATTCAACTCCTGCGAAGTGATAAAATAAAGTTAATTATAATCAACTTCAAGCTATATTTATTCAATATGACTTAATAGAACCACTGGTTCAATTTCTGGAAATCCCTTTACTACTATTTCAGCTTTTTTCAAAATCTCTTTTTCGCCAATCCCGATAACTCTCATACCTGCTCTTTTTGCGCCTTCTACTCCTGCTTGTGCATCCTCGAAGACAAAACATTCGGAAGGATCAATTCCAAGCTTTTCTGCCGCCTGCAAAAATACTTCCGGATCTGGCTTTGCCCTAGATACACTATTTCCGTCCACGACAGCATCGAAATGATCTGTAATATTCAGTTTTTCAAGTATTATGGGTGCATTCTTGCTCGCTGAAGCCAAAGCAATCTTTACATCTCTGAGTCTAAGATATCTCAGAAAATCTTTTGCCCCTGGTAAAATTTCAGCGGGAGTCATTTCGTAAAGATATTCTTTATACCATTCATTTTTCTTGGAGGCCAATTCCTCTTTTCTTTCAGTTGATAAGTTTGTAATGCCTCCAACCTCCAAAAGTACCTCCAGAGATTCCATACGGCTCACACCCTTTTGCCGTTCATTGTCTTTCTCTGTGAATTCAAAACCCAATTCTTTAGCCAGCCTTTGCCATGCAAGAAAATGAAATCTTGCTGTATCTACAATTACTCCATCCAAATCAAAAATTGCCGCTTTAAATGGCTTCATATTAACCTCCAATTTTATGTATTTTTTAAAGCCAATAAATTATCATGAGAATTTTTTTGAGTGTAGAAAGTTCTAACCTCTTTGAATCATTATTACCAGCTACTAACACAACTCCTGCACATCATGCTTTTCCTTAGTAACTGTAACCCTATACCTCTTACCCTGCCATGCTAGATTAAACTCAAGCTTTTCCCAATTTTCAGGTAGGTGTGGTTTTAATTCTATTTCACTACTCCACATTGCACTCCTCAAGCCAGCAAACCCGTATACAAGCATCTGCCACAGGCCTCCGCAGTTTGCTATATGTATGCCTTCTGCAGCTCCTTTTTTCTCAAGTGACATATCTATTTCCATAACCTTTTTCAGAAATCTTTCTGCTTCCTCCATCCTTTCCATCCATGCAGCTAAAATTCCATGAACTGATGCCGAAAGCGAGGAATCGTGAGTTGTAATGGGTTCATAATAATCGTAAGCTTTTATAATCTGCTTTCGAGTAAAATCCTCAGTATAAAGTAACATCAGTTCAAGAACATCAGCTTGCTTCAATGCCTTGGATCTGTAATTCTTCTCCTGAGATATAAAGCTACCAAAAGGCTTTGTTTTGTCCTTCCAGATGACATTAAAGTCAATATCTGCATAACCTTCAAAATCCTCAGATTGAGGAACAATCTCAGTATTTTCGTTATAAGGGAGCAATAAATTCTCTCCGACTTTTCTAAACTTTTCTATCTCATCTGGCCTTATATCCAGACGTTTTTCAATTTTGCTATAGTTTTTTATATCCTCTTGTTTAATCCTTTCAAGAGACTCTACAGTTTTAGCCAAACTAAACTTAACCATCCGATTTGTAAAAGAATTGTTTCTTGTTGTAGGAAGGTATTCATCAGGCCCCATAACGCTTAATAGTTCGTAATAGCCGTTTTTATTTATGTCAACTCTTTCAACCCAATACCTTGCAGTCTCTACCATAATATCAATTCCAAACTTACTGATAAATTCCATGTCACCTGTTGCATTCACATAATGATACATTGCATATATTATATCTGCAGTAATATGTATTTCATGGTCAGCATACTGCCAACACGGGCACTGTTCTTCCCCTGTCAAGGAGGACTCCCATGGATATCTCGCTCCTGCATAGCCATATTCCCTTGCATTTTTCTTTGCACCCTTTAAAGTGTTATATCTATACATCAAAAGATTTCTTGCGGCTTTAGGATTGGTGTGAATAAAAAATGGCAGCATGTTAATTTCAGTATCCCAAAAATAATGTCCAAAGTATGCCTCACCCGCATATCCCTTTGCACAGACAGCAACTCTTGAGTCATTTTCACAATTTGACCTGATAAGATGATATATAGCAGTACGGATGGAAAGCTGTGCAACAGAATCACCAGTTATTTTAAAATCACTGTTTATCCATTTTTTGTTCCAAGCCTTTGAATGCCTATCATAAATTTTGTCCCAGCCTGCTTTAAAGTAATACTCCAAATATTTCTGTCCTCTTACGTGAAGGCTTCCTTTCTCGGGGTCTCTATCAGTTACAACTGCTGTCGCTTTCTGTACAGTCAAGCAATCGCCTGCTTTTAAAGGCTTCAATCCTGAAAAAAATATTTTTTGCCCTTGTGTTAATCTGCTCCAGATTATATTCTCAGAGCTATTAATGCCTGACAGCATCAATACACTATTCCCACCGTCTGTAATAGTTTTTGTACAAATATATTTAGGATCATTGCTCCCTGTTAAAATTTCCTCGAAATGGTTATAGCCATTGGTTCTTACTTCGGGATTTATCCCACAGCTTATGTCAAGAACGCCTTCTCCCGAAAGCACATCGATATGTATTTCCTGCAAACAAAGATGCTTATCCTCCATGCTGATAAAACGTTTATATTTAAGTTCAAGAGTAATTCCTTGTTCCGTTTCCCATATCAAGCTTCTATAAAGGCAGCCATCCTTCAAATCCAACCACCTTTTATAATCCTTGATGGTACTTGCTTCCATATCCAATTTTTCATTCCCAATATATAAATCCATCCACAAAAAATATGGAAGATTAATTATTTCCTCCTTTAGCAGAGGATGCTTTCCTACAATACCTGGTATGAAGGTTCCCCATTTGGTTATCAGATGTCTGGGTTGTTCAAGCGTAACATTTGCCGGCATCCGCATATACTCCTCATCCTGTAAAGTTCCCTGAATACCTTCTTCAAAGCTTCCCCTTACGTTCATATATCCGTTGCCCTGGGTAAATAAGCCTTCAAAATGCTTGTTTGTTTCCAAGCTGAAAATATTTTCTTCAATACACCATAGACTATCTATATCATGTGTTTGATTTTTTTTATTCATCAAATCCATTCCTTTTCCAAATAATGAAACCCTTAACCTTTAACAGCTCCTGCTGCCAAACCTGCAACAACCTGCTTCTGCAACAATATATATACAATTACACTTGGGATAATAACAATCGTAGTAGCAGCAAACATTACTCCATAGTCACTGGCAAATTGACTTTTAAAATAGTACAGCGCCAATGGAAGAGTCCTGCTGGCATTACCCGTCGTAAGAGTAATTGCAAACTGAAATTCATTCCAGCAGAGCAGGAATTGGAGTACTGCAGCCGTTCCAAAACCGGGCTTTGATATAGGAAGTATCACCGATACAAATGTTCTTATAAAGCTTGCACCATCTAAATATGCAGATTCTTCCATTTCCTTTGGAACTGTTTGAAAATAGCTTGAAAGTATATATAGAGATGCTGGAAGTCCAAATCCCGCATACACGATAATCAAACCAATAAGCTTGTCATACAGACCTAAAGCGTTCACTGTCAGATACAACGGTTGCAGCATTGCTGCACCAGGTATTAATAGAGACAATGAAAATATTCCAATCAAAATTTTCTTGCCCTTAAAATCAAATCTTGCCATTACATAAGCAGACATTCCAAGAATAATCAGATTAAGTACAGTACCGGCGATAGCTACTATTACACTGTTAAGATAAAACTGTGCTAACGGTGCTATTTTGAACGCCATCAAATAATTTGAAATCCCAAAGCTTTTGGGCCATCCTATAGAATAATTAAGTATTTCCGCATTAGATTTAAAGGATGATAAAAACACCCATAAAAATGGTCCAATAGAAATA
This sequence comes from Bacillota bacterium, assembly GCA_023416275.1. Taxonomy (GTDB): domain Bacteria; phylum Bacillota; class Clostridia; order Acetivibrionales; family DSM-1351; genus Ruminiclostridium. Next base: position 29,323 of record JAEZIB010000168.1, read on the forward strand.
ACAATAATAGTTAAAATGAATATGTATTTTAAAATCGATAAAACGAGCTTTAATCCTTTCATGCCAATTACCCCTTTCATACATCAGAACTGCCAATTTTAAATATTTTCCGATATAAAAGCACCAGTAGAATTCCAAATATCACAAGAAATGTGCCTAATGTATTTGAGTATCCGAAATTATTATCCATTAAAGCTGTCTTGTATATATACATAGGAAGATTCATCGTCAGATTTCCAGGTCCTCCACCTGTTGTCATTACTAAAATATCCAGTTTCTGAAGCATACTTGTACCTGACAAGATTACACAGGTTCCTATAATATTTCTGAGTAAAGGAAGTACAACATACAGATTTATTTGCAGTTCATTTGCGCCGTCAATTCTTGCTGCTTCGTAAAGTCCATCTGGAATTGCTGCTATTTCAGCCAATACAAGTATTGTAACTATAGCCGCATATGGTAACCAGGTCATTGTTACAGAAAAGAAAGACGTTTTATAATCCATAAACCAGTTTTGTGAAAAATCTTCAATACCAAGTAATCTGATAATGCTGTTTACTGCTCCAAATTCCGGATTTAATATACAAAGGAAAAGCATACCTACTGCTGCTCCTGAGATAATATTTGGTATCATAAATACAGTTCTTGCAAACTTCCAGTAAAATTCCTTCATATTCAGTATAATGGCGAATAAAACACCAATAACAACATGAACGGTTGATTGCAGAATTATCCAAATAACTGTATTAATTAAGCTTTTCACAAAGTCTGCATCATCAGTAAACATTTTAATATAATTTTCTATTCCAACGAAAACCGGATTTGTTCCAGTAGTCCATTCAGTAAAAGAAGTACCGAACAGAATTGCGATTGATACCGCATAGACTATTAAAAACAAAATTGCTGTCGGTACCAGGAACATAATTATATAACCCTTATTTTTAGCCATCTTAACCTCCACAGCCATTTCATGGCTTTTAGCCACAAAGTGGCCTAAAACATTTATGTAAATCTACCTTCCAATATCCTCTATTAGACGAATAAAGGAGGTTAATTATTTAGTCGACCTGAAATATAAATTCTTTGGAAATACAATTCTCCTCGACCTCCCGAGGAGAACTGTATCAAAACTTTATCGGCACTCATATGTTAATTTACTATTTATTTTTTAAAGCTGTCTCTGTAAGTTTCTTTGCCATCTGTTCAGCTGTCACTTTGTTAAATGCAAGCTCAGGATATAAATTTCTCCAAGCATCAGTAACATTAGGGAATACAATTGTATCAAAGTACTGATATTTTACTGTAGCCTTATTTCCTACATCAATAGTTTCAACAAACAATGGATATTTCTGTTTAAATGCATCTGAAGGCTGTACTTTATCAGATACTGGCAACACATTTCCAAGTTCAAGGGCTATTGACTGACCTTCCGCACCAGTTTTAAACTTGATAAATTCTGCTGCTGCATCCTTTGCTTCCTGTGTTTGGGAACCAATCATATATCCCACTTCATAGGAACAGAATGCTCCATTTCCAGGATATACTGCTACACCTACCTTTTGGTCAAACCCTTTTGGAGCCTTGGTTTCATCGCTAAAATCACCAATCATCCAAGGACCATTAGCAATGATAGCCGCCTTACCCTGGCAAAAATTGTTCGCAGCATTTGCATACACCGCACCTAGTGCATCCTTTGTTGTATACTTCTGTAGCATTTCCTGCATCTTTTTTAGACCGTCAATAACTTCAGGTGTTTCAAAGTTTGTAGGATGCAAGGTATTCATAAATTTATTCCCTGCATCTCCGCTTGTACCAACTATAGATGAAAGCATAAGATTTGTTGTCCAAGCATTTTCACCTGTCATCAGTGCCAATGGAGTAAATCCTGCTGTCTTTAACTTTTCGCAGTTCTGCATAAATTCATCCCAGGTTTGTGCTGGCTTTACACCTGCTTTTTCAAACATTTCCTTGTTGTAGAAATATCCTATTACCTGCTTTTGGTCACTGATTGACCATACTTTTCCATCACGTGTATTTGCTGTAATTGATTCATCACCCAGTTCAGATTTCCATTGTGAATCCTTGTCCAGGTAATCATTGAAAGGTGTTGCAAGATTTCCTTTTATTAATATTTCGTTTATCCCATTTTTTCCCATAATTACATCAGGTAAATCACCAGAAGCAGCCAAAATTTTCATTTTATCATTATAAGCAGTATCGCTTGGAATTTCTTCTACTTCCACTTTTATATCATTACCGAACTTTTCATTAAACTTTTCTATCTGTGCTTTTTCCATTGCTGCAGATGAATGTGTGCCAACCCTATATGTCGGATATTTTATTGTAACTGGTGACTTGGCTTCTATTTTAGTTGAATCGGCTGTTTTTGAATCCGGCGCCTTTTCATCCAGTGAACTTCCACATCCAATCAAAGAAGCTGTAACAGCTACAACCATTGACATAGAGAGGCAACTCTTAATTATTGACTTTTTCATATCGAATCCTCCTAAATAATTTTCACACCTTGCTTTTGTAGCGCTACAACTACATTATAGGTTGAATGCTCAAATAAGTTAATTCGTTATTTATACTTGTTGTTGTAATATTTCGAATTAAAAATTTACCTTTGCAGTGAAGTTATTTACTTTGTTGAATCTTCTTGTATTATCTTTACTATTATATTGATTTTTTTACTTCCTCGTTTTTGCAAAAGGATTATGACGCATTTTGTAGAATTATAGGTTATAAAGTTATATAATATTATTACATATTTAAAGGCAATATTAAAGGAGCTGGCAAATTGGTTATAAGTAAGAGCAAGAGGTTACTAAAACCCTTACATATAATACAATACATACAAAGAACACCCATAAGATATAAAATAACATTGGTTATTGTTCTTTTACTTTTACTTCCAATGTTACTTGTGGGAATATATTTTTATGTGAATATATCTTCAGTATTAACTAAAAATGCAAATGAAAATTTGAGCAACCTTATACAACAAGCTAACGGTAATATAGAGAATTCATTTAAGATAATAGATACTACCTCCCTGCATTTTCTTTCGAATAAGAATATACGCTCCTGGTCCTCCAGCGATACGTCCTTCAAAGAGGATATTTACAGCCTTTTTCTCAATAAAAGTCGCATCGAGGAAGACCTTAAATACAGTCTAATGTTTAACAATGCTTGGGACATGAACCTTATCTCAACTGCTTATGTTTTTTTAAATGAGGACACTTATTGCTCCATATTTAAATCGACACCTAATATTCAGTTAATAAACAATAATAACATCTCTGTTTTTAGAGAAATCAGCAAAAACAAAATAAGGGGCAAGGAAATAGTTCCACCATCTCTAAAAGATAGAACTATATACTTTACACGAGTTATATCAAACATAAATAATCCGAAACAAAAACTGGCTATGATTTTTGGAACGGATGAAGACCAATTGTATAAAAAATATGCAGAGTTACTGTCATTCCAAGGCTCAATGGTATATATTACGGATAAGCACGGCATCATCTATTCCAGTTCAGACAGGAACAAAATCGGAAGTACTGTGGATTCTTCCATCCTGACCTTCACGGATGACAAAGATGTTTCTGAAGTTACTATTGAAAACGTCACTTATTTGGTTGCTCACAGAAACATAAGTGATACTGGTTTAAATTTTATTGCAGGTATCCCAAAAAATCAGGTTCTGGCAACCTTGTCTGACAGTATGCGTAATTATATTGGTATAACCGTTATAATAATAATTGCATCTGTTTTCATCGGAATTATTCTGTCTCTTAGATTTACAAGGTTCATCAGAGACTTACTATCTGTTATTAACAGAGTTAAAGTAGGAGACTATGAAATAAAAATGCCTGCTTACTCAGACAGTGAACTTAATTTGCTCAGCGATACCTTCAACAATATGACATATGAAATAAAGTATTTAATAAATCAGGTTTATGAAAAACAGCTGCTAATAAAGGAAACGGAGTTTAAATTTCTTCAGTCTCAAATGAATCCCCATTTCCTGTTTAACACCCTTATCACCATTGGATATAAGGCCAGGTTGTCAAAGGATGAAACAATATACCAGATGGTTACTTCCCTGACTCAGCTACTACAGGCTGGAATTTACACAAATAGCCAGACCAAAGTTCCTATAAGACAGGAGCTGAAATTTATAGAGTTTTATCTATATCTGCAAAAAATGAGGTTCCAAGACAAGCTTGAATATACTATTAATATATCCGACGAAAGTATTTTAGATTTGGTACTTCCAAAGCTTAGTATTGAGCCCCTTGTAGAAAATGCAGTTGTTCACGGCATTGAAGAAAAGATAGGAAAAGGTACTGTAGAATTGAATATTTACCAAGAGAAAGGCTCCATATATTTTGAAGTAACAGATGATGGTAACGGATTTGAAAGCGGCAGCATTGACCTCGATGACAGTGAAACCGTTATAATGCGCAAGAAGGGGCACAACAGCATAGGTCTTTTAAATACTCATAAAAGAATAAAGCTGATGTATGGTGAGGCTTATGGTATTCACATTGAAAGCCATATTAGCAAAGGGTCAAAGGTGACTGTACGTATTCCCGTAGATAGGAGTGAAATATCAAATGTATAATGTAATGATTGTTGACGATGAACCTGTAATAAAGCAAGGTCTCTTATGCTTTGTAAATTGGGAGGCACTGGATTGCCAAGTTGTTTGTGATGCCCAAAATGGTATTGAGGCAATTGAAAAACTGGAAGCTCATCCTGTTGATATTGTCATAACAGATGTCAAAATGCCTGGAATGGGTGGCTTGGAACTGTCAAAATTTATTCATGAAAACTATCCTTCTATTAAAGTCATCATTCTAACAGCTTTTGCAGACTTCTCCTATGCTCAGTCTGCAATTAAGTATGGTGTTGTAGATTTTGTTATTAAAACAAACCCCACAGAGAAAATCCCTGATGCCATCTGCAAAGCAAAGGCACTGATTACACAGGAAAAAGAATTGGACGAAAAATTAAAGTTTATGGAGCAAAGAGCTAATACACGAATATCAGAGGTTCGTGAAAAATACTTTAAAGATGTATTTAACGGAATAATTGCAAATGACAAAATTCTTCAAAGCAAGTTGACAGAGCTTGAAATAAAGATTGAAAATTATTTTGTTGTTTTGTTTGATATTCATAACGTATCAAGCCAAAGTTCCGTAATCAGTCCGGAGGATTACAATAAATTCATAAAATCAGTAAATAATCTGCTTTCTATGGTATTTAAGAGCTATCCTCACTATACTGTTGCAATAAACAGAAATCTTCTTGCTGCGATTATTTCCTTCAAGAGCAATAATGTTCCTGTTTGTACTCAAACACTTTTAATGACCTGCAATGAAATTCTATCTATGGCTGACAGTTTTATGCGTTTTACTATCAGTATAGGTATAAGCCAGATGCAGCAAAATATTCAAGCTTTGCCTTTTGCATATCAGCAAGCAAAGGATGCACTAAAAGGCGGTTTTTATAATGACAACCATGTATCAGTTTTTATGCCCTACACTCCACCTGCACCGTCATCAACAAACCAGCCCCATTATTTTGCTGAAGAAATTGTCAGCAGCCTGCAGTTAAAGAATTCATCGGAGGCAGTTTTAAGGCTAAACAAACTATTAGAGGAATATCGGATTAATAAGGAACCTATAGAAAATATCAAGGTCTCCTGCATGCTCATTGCCTCTTATTGCTACAGGCTTCTTACAATCCACAAGCTGTTCGCTCCAGAGCTTGCAGACAGCGAGCCCGAAATATACAAACAAATACAGTCTAGCAGAAACATTCAAAATCTGCAAAGCATTGTAATACAATTAATAGAAAGTATTGCGCAGGTTATGGAAAGTAATGATAACAAATTCAGTTATCTTATACAGGAAACCCAAAAATATATTCGTGATAATTTTTCCAAGAATATCAGCCTCCAATCCATCGCTGACCATATCCATGTCAATAGCAGCTATCTCAGCCGCTTGTATAAAAAGGAAACTGGAGAGTCCATAGTAGATGCCATTAATAAGTATAGAATTGACAATGCCAAAAAACTACTAAAAGACCCCGGCAATAAAGTGTTCGAGGTTGCTTGTGCTGTAGGCATCGAAGACCCTGCTTACTTTACTCATGTTTTTAGCAAATATACAGGAATGAGTCCTAAGGAGTACAAGGT
>JAEZIB010000006.1 GCA_023416275.1 Bacillota bacterium
ATTAAGAAGCATAACCATCACTATAGCTCCAATAGGTTCACTAATCAGGTTTATATAAGGTGTTCCTGGGAATACCTGACACAAAGCACCTGCTAAAATCCCAATAATGACTGCTTCTATAAATTTGGGCTTTATCAAAAGTATTGCCAGACAATACATGGCAATTATGAAATTAGGCTTCATAACTGTAAACATAGATCCTACAAAAAGCTTTAAAACTGCACCTACAGCAAGCAAAACTCCCACTAAAATTACGTCTGAAATTGATAATCCAGCTTTTTTCTCTTTGACAACAACTCTTTTTTCCATAAAAAAACCTCCACAAAATATATTATTAGTAGAGGTTGAAATTCTAATTTTAATAAACAACACAAGTTGGTATATTCCGCCTTTATATGACAATAATTTTCTATAATCCTTTAACAAGAAAAATATCGCACAAAAAAGCACAACAACGGAAAACAGCTTGTTTGTTTCTCATCACGTCTCGTCTAATCTCATCTAATCTCATCTCTACTTATAATGAATATAGCATTTTAGACAGGTTTTTGTCAATATATAATAATTACAATACAGTTTATGTTTACCTGCCCCTGTGCTTCTCTTTCTTCTTCTGTTGCTTAAGCTTGTACTTAAAGAGTTTTTCTTCTTCTAATTTCTGTTTATTATACTCTTTTCTTTGCATTACAGATTGCTCATGCTGGAGTTTCAACGCTTGCTGTGCCTTAGTTCCAATTCCTGTCTGTGATAGTTGCCTATTTATTGCTCTCTGCATTCGTTTAGGATTTATTCTACATTCTTCTTTCACATATTGGCTTACTGGTGGGCTAAACCTCAATTTACTCCAATTATCTAAAAAGTAATAATACACCTCATAATCCTTCGGCTCCTCCCCAAATACTATTCTTGATACTTCTAGCAGCTCATTTTCCATGCGCTCATAAACACCCACCCAAAAAGGGTCATCAAAAAAGATCGTTAGCTTACTTGCTAGTATCATACTGTTCCTCCTAATTTGTAATTTAAAAAGTAAAGAACGGACAACCATAGGAGGCAGGTTACTGACAATATTCTAAAACTAATTGTATTTATTAAAAGATATTTAAATACAAAATAGCATTATATTGCGTCTGGACTACCAACCAGAACTGTGTTTTTATCTCTACTAAAGTCAACTACGGTTCAGTAATTGACTATATAATTTTACTATATATTAACTTAATTTTCCAGTGTTATTGTTCTTAAACTACTGCCTTAAATTACATATCATATTTTCATATAAATATCCGTATCTATCTCATCTTTTAATCATTTAGTTAACTTCACCTAAAGCAAAGTTATTAAATGGTACAGGTTCTCATTTTCCTTCATCTAAATATGTAGCTTGTAAATCAGCTATATGAAGCATTACAGCAAAAGGAAATTGCTCATAAGCATGACTCAGGCTGTATGAGCCACCTTTTACTGAATCATCAAATCCCCCCATATGCCACCTGATAGCAATAGATTCTTCTCTTGATAGACGCATAAAACCTGAAATTATATAAACTGACTTTTCACCGTGTCCATAGGGCAATTTATCGTTAATTACATATGTAGCAACCTTTTGCCATACTCCCTTTTCATCCTTCTTATTTCTAAATTCTATTTCATAGAAATTAACTTTACACAAATCATGCAAAAGTCCGCATATAGCAACTTTTTCCTGTTCCTCTACTGAAGCTTCCTCAAGGTTTGGATAACCGTTTTCTCTGCAATATCCATCTGCAAGACGTTTGAAAACATTTATACTATGTGTGCAAAGTCCACCTTCACAAGCTAAATGGTACTTTGCCGATGCTGGTGCAATAAAGAAGTCAGAGCTTTCAAGCCACAACAAAAGTTTTTGAGCCCCCTCCCGTCTTATATATTTTGTAAACAACATCACAAATTCGTTCTTTGCCTCATTCATTTTTTCAACTCTCCTATTTTCTCTGTCAGTTTTTTATCCTGTAATTAAGCCTAAATTGCTTTGGAGTTACACCTTTACGAGCCTTAAACACCTTAATAAAATGACTGCAATCCGAAAACCCTGTTTCTTGACTGATATAATTTAAACTGTAATCAGTAAATATTAGATAATCCTCTGCTTTACTCACACGGATATATTCAATAAAATCCTTGCAGGACTGACCATACAGTTCTCTAAACCTCTTTGCAAAATAAGAATAGCTCATACCACACTTTTCTGCAATTTTCTCAACCTTTAAGGACTCAGCAGAATGAATATCAATATACTCACTAATTGAATGTATAGATTCATTCTCGCTAGGTACTTTTTTTATTTTTGTCGTATCAAAGCCTTTACTCCGCCAGTACCTTAGTATTTTCATGAGCAGAGTATAAAGCTGAGCATTTAGTAGCATGTCATAACCGTAATCCTTTTTATTTATTTCAGATATGCAGCTTTCAAATATATATTTTATATCAAATATTTCAGTAACCTTTGCTGGCATATAAATGTTTGCTTCTTCGTAATTTCTGGCAGCACTAAAAATCAAACTCATTTTAGGTGAATACTCCGTTGTAAGTCTAATTCGATTAATATCGAATTTCAGAACAGCATATAAAGGCGGTTCTGCATGGTCTGAATAAATGGAGTGAATAGCCTTAGAATGAATGATAATCATATCTTTAGGATTTAGGTAATAGACATTGTCATCTGAGAGCACCTTTATTTTTCCTTTAATCATATATATAATTTCTAAAAAATAATGCCAGTGTGGTTTTACTGGAAAATTCTCATTTTCTGAATTAAACATAAAGCACTCAATTGGAGAAGCAAGCGTATTACTTTCTTCAAATAATTTTTTCATATGCACCCCTAGAATAGATTTGTACAATTTATTATAATTTTTATTATAGCATTTTTTTTGTAAACTGTTATCCTATTATTGTATTTTATAGAATCAATACATTTTTTTTAATCAAGGAGGCATGCATAATGAATAATTTTACTTTTTACAGTCCCACAAAATTTGTCTTTGGTAACGATACAGAATCTCAGTGCGGCTCTCTTGTAAAAGAATTTGGCGGTACAAAGGTATTAATTGTTTATGGCGGTGGTTCGGTAGTTCGTTCTGGACTTCTGGACAAAATTAAGAGTTCCCTTTCGGATGCAGGTATCAATTATTCAGATCTTGGTGGAATAATTCCAAATCCTAAAGATGATAAAGTATATGAAGGAATTGATATTTGCAGAAATGAAAGAGTTGATTTCTTGCTTGCCGTAGGCGGAGGTTCTGCTATTGATACAGCCAAAGCTATTGCCGCTGGTGTTCCTTATAATGGAGACTTTTGGGATTTTTACAGTGGTAAGGCTTTAGTAGAAAAGGCGCTTCCAGTTGCTACTGTTCTTACAATTGCTGCTGCTGGAAGTGAAGGTTCAGGTGATACTGTTATTACAAAAGCTGACGGTATGCTTAAGAGAGGTGCTGGAAGCGACTGCCTCCGCCCTGTTTTTTCAATACTAAACCCTCAGCTAACAGTAACTTTGCCTGCATACCAGACAGCTTGCGGAGCAGCTGATATCATGGCTCATGTTTTTGAGCGATATTTTACGAATACAAGGGATGTTGAAATTACCGACAGGCTTTGTGAAGCTGTTCTTCTAACTATGATTAACGAAGTACCCAAGGTTATCGAGCATCCTGATAATTATCAAGCAAGAGCAAATATCATGTGGGCTGGTATGGTTGCACACAATAATACTGTGGGCGTTGGAAGAAGCCATGATTGGAATAGTCATGGTATTGAACATGAACTTTCAGCACTCTATGATTGTGCTCACGGTGCTGGGCTTGCAGTTATAATGCCTGCATGGATGACTTATGTTAAAAATCATGATATTATGCGTTTTGCCCAAGCAGCTGTAAGGATATGGGGCTGTGAAATGGATTTTCAAAATCCCGAAAACACTGCCATAGAAGGCATTACAAGATTTAAGAAATTCTTAAGCTCAATTGGACTTCCTATTACATTCAAGGAACTTGGTGCTAAGGAAGAAGATATTCCACTTATGGTGAAAAGCTTTGGCATAGGAGATGGAAAAACCGGAGGCTTTGTACGTCTTGGAAAAGATGATATTGAAGCAATTTACAGACTGGCACTTTAAGGAGGTAAGCCATGAAGATATTACTGATTGGTGGTACTGGTACTATTAGTACTGCAATATCCGAAAAGCTAATTGAAGAAAAACATGAACTATATCTGCTAAATAGAGGCAATAATAATATTAATCTACCTCAGGGATTTCACTCAATCTGTGTTGATATTAATGATGAAGCAGCTGTTGCTCAAAAGATTTCAGGAATGAAATTTGACTGTGTAGCAGATTTTATAGCATTTGTACCATCACAGCTGGAAAGGGATTATCGCCTTTTCAATGGAAAAACAAATCAGTTTATTTTCATTAGCTCTGCATCCGCATATCAGAAGCCACCTTCCAATTTCATAATAAATGAAGGAACGCCACTTGCCAATCCTTACTGGGAATATTCACGTAACAAGATTGCCTGCGAAGAATATTTATTGAAAATGTATCGTGAACAAGGATTTCCAGTAACAATTGTACGCCCAAGCCATACTTACTCTGAAAAATCAGTTCCCCTTGGAGTTCATGGCAAAAAGGGCAGTTATCAAATTATAAAAAGAATGTTAGATGGTAAGCCTGTTATCATTCATGGAGATGGAACTTCACTTTGGACAATGACCCACAATCGTGATTTTGCAAAAGCCTTTATAGGTTTGATAGGAAATATTCATGCAATTGGGGAATCTGTCCAAATTACTTCAGACGAAACACTTAGCTGGAATCAGATTTATAAATCAATTGCCAATGCGCTGGCAGTTGATTTAAAACCATATTATGTACCGTCTGATTTTCTTGCAAAGGCTGGAGATTTCGATTTTGAAGGAAGTTTGATTGGTGACAAGTCTAACAGCGTTGTATTTGATAATAGCAAGCTTAAAAGGCTTGTTCCTGAGTTCCAGGCAACAATAAGGTTTGACACAGGAGTCAAAGAATGTGTTAGTTATATTATGAGTCACAGAGAATGTCAGCAGGAAGATGTTGAATTTGATAAGTGGTGTGACAAAGTAATTAATGCCTTAGAAACAGCACTTAACCTAGTTAAAGAAAGCGGTTATTAGTTTCATTAAAAATAGCCAAAGCAATATACAGGTTGATTCTCTGTAAATAAGAGGTTTCTCACTATATGCTTTATCAAACTTTTGCACCTAGGTGGGTGTGGAGAATTATCAGCTCAAAAACAAACTTTGACAAGCTAGTACAATTTTGAGCAGTAAAAGAATATGCGTACTTTTACAAATGAGATTTTCCACAAATAGTATCACCATAATTATATGTCCAAAATGGGCGTTGGAGGTAAACATGATAGATGTAAAAGGAAAATGGGCGCTTATAACAGGAGCATCTAGAGGAATCGGATACCTGACAGCGCTGTTTATGGCCTCAAAGGGCTGTAATCTTATTCTTCATGCAAGAAAAAAAGAAATACTAGAAAGATTAGCTAAAAAGGTTGAACTCTTTGGGGTAAAATGCTATACCATGGAAGCTGAATTATCTAATCCAGATTCGATTAGAGCAATGCTGCAAAAAATTGATGAAACAGGTATTCAGGTAGATATTGTTCTTAATAATGCAGGTCTTCAGGTAACTTATAGAACAGACTACTTTGAAACTCCTTCTGAAGATTATGACTTAAGTTTCCGTGTTAATACTACTGCACCAATGATGATCTGCTATCATTTTATACCAAAAATGATTGAGCGTGGTTTTGGCCGTATTGTGAATACAAGCAGCGGAATTAACGGCGAACCTCAGCAGGGACCTTATTCAGCATCAAAAGCAGCACTGGACAAAGTAACCAAAGACTTAGCACTAACAGTTGAAGGCACAGATGTAATGATTAATCTTGCAGATCCAGGCTGGTGCCGTACAGATTTGGGAGGACCAAATGCACCAAATAGCGCAGAAAGCACTATTCCCGGAATATGTGTAGGCGTATTTTTGGATGATAAAAGAAGTGGTCGTTGGCTCAGTGCACAGGACTATAGTGGCTTAACAATCGAGGAGGCTGTTGCAAAAGCTACGAAACTGACCTGATTTGCTACAAATTTGCTACAAATTTATGAAAATATAGAACCTTAACTCCAATCAGATTATAAGGTTCAATTAGATGCAACACCTTTCTTGTTAATAATAAATGTTTCTGGTTCTATAAAATATAAAAATAATAGACGCTGCAGTATGTAAATTTTTTTTTTGCAGCTTTATCACAAGTCATGACCACCCGTAAAACGGGTGGCTTGTGTTAGCCCTATAAGGGCTTGTTACCGGCCAGCGCCTAAAGACGCTGGCTTTCACTTCGTTCAAGCTACTATTGCCTTTGCCACCTTTGCCGCCC
>JAEZIB010000077.1 GCA_023416275.1 Bacillota bacterium
GCTGTACACCCAGTAAAAATATAAGTGAACAACATTAGTGAACTAAGTAAAATACAGAATTTATCTAATCTCATGCATATTCCTCCCAAAATCATGTTTATAAACCAAAATTTATATTATAGATTATATCATAAATCATATTTTAAATATTAAAGTTCGTGTCAATTTACTGTAGGAAAATTATTTAGAGACCTCAACGTTTATATTTCAATTAACACATTGAATTTAGTTCCCTATATAGACCTGCAATTTTACCAGTATTAAATACTGTAATATTCCCTGCGTTCTCATTTAAATTTCATCCAATATATCACCACAACAAACTTGTATCTATCTCAAAAAGTCTACTGAAAATATTCTTCAATTCATCCGTTATACATAAATTATCCTCAAACACCTTCATACTATACCTCAAAAAAAGATAATAGCTAAGTAACTTTAATACTAGATTTACTATTTTATTTAAATCAACTTCCCCAGGTAAGAAGTTTAATCGGTGCTCAAACTTATCAATGTTGTCGCTATAATAATTACTTGAAGTTCATAAAAATACTCTTCATCACTCATTCAAATACAGCATTACCTTATCCTGAATGATTTCTGCTGTCCTCTCTGCACTATACTTTCCATCTATAAAAGCCTTTGCCTCGCTGTCGATAATATTATAGACTTGAGTATCTACGGTATCGCATACACTGATTTTTTGTATCTCTTTGTATTGTTCTTTAACCTGTGCTTTCCTTTTTTCTGAATCATATTCACCATTCTCTGGTTTGGTATTATCAAGGTTACTAATATAAAAGTTTACGTTGTTTAAATATGCGTTATTATTAACAGGTATAGAGAAAAACCCCTTTAAATCATCAACTTTCTGATATTCTTCGGTTAGAAGTAACTTAATGAATTCAAAAGCTTCTTTTTTATATTTACATTTAGAATTAATTGCAAGATACAGCATAGGTTCTAACAGAATACTCTTTTTCTTTGCATACTTAGGGAATAAATAAGTATTGGCTTCTTTATTGTTTTTATCTCTTGACCAAAGCAGTGAATCCATATTATTTATTATTAAGGAATTACCATTGTTAAAGTCCGGACAAACTATAGAACTACCAAAAGTATCATCACTAGAATAATACACTATATCTTTTGGAATTTCTGTCTTTACAGAATATAGCTTCTTATAAATATTCAGTAAATCTATAAATTCCGTAGAATCAAATTTTGCGTTCTTTTTATTTAGATCAACAAAACTTAATCCGCTTATTTTAACGATATCACTCAGTGTAAAATTGTGCAGGGTCATAAAGTACTTTCCAGTACCTTTATTTTTTTGCATAAATGCATATACTTCATTGGTAAAATTCTCAAGAGTATAATTTTGTCCCTCTGTAGTAAATCCGTTCTTTTTTAAGACCCCTTCTTTTGCAAAATACGTACTGAAGTTATAGCGTAGAGGTATTAAAAACCTCTTTCCATCAATTATGCCGCTATTCATTACCTTTTGGTTATAATCTGTGAGTTTGAAATTTTTATCTTTTTCAATAAACTCATTAAGGTCATAGAATATTCCTGATTTAGCAGTCTTATGTACAGCTGTTAGCAACCCCATCTTGGGGTCAATCCTTATAATATCAGGTCCTTCCCCTACAGATAGACTAGTTATATACTTGTTTTTATATTCCTCGCTATAAGTAATTACATCTCCATAATTTATACTTATATCTGTATGTGTTTCATTGAATTGCTTAATAGCAGCAAGTATATAACGATCATAGCTCAGCACATCAATCTTTATTTCCGCTTTTACGTTCTTACTTTTTCTTGAATCCACATCATCGCTGCTTGAACAAGCTGTTACCGATACAAGTGCTGTTATCATTAAAAGTAAGACCCTACACATTTTTGCTTTCATAGTTACGTTCATTTCCTTTCACTAGTTCGGAAATTTCGTTGAATACAATTACATAAATTCTTATAGATTTATCTAACGTGTATTTCCTAAATCACTCATTCAAATAGAGCATTACCTTATCCTGAATGATTTCTGCTGTCTTCTCTGCACTATACTTTTCATCTATAAAAGCCTTTGCCTCGCTGTCGATGATTTCATAGACCTGAGCATCTAAAGTGTCGCATACACTGATTCTTTGTATTTCTTTGTATTGCTCTTTTACTTGCGCTTTTCGTTTTTCTGCATCATATTCACCATTAACTGCTTGGGTATTACCAAGATTACGTAAATAGAAGTTAACATTGTTGAAATAGGCATTATTATTGACTGGTATACATAGCATAAAACTATCTTGTATAGAATTATCCTGAAACTTTTCAGACAAAACCAACTTAAGGAATTCATATGCTTCATTTTTATAGGTAGAATTTGAATTTATTGCAAAAGATAAAACTGTTTCTATAAGGATGTTCTTTTTATCAGTATATTGAGGGAATAAATAATTATTTAATTTCTTGTTCAATCCATCTCTAAACCATACTAGTGGTTCTTGATTACCCATTATTAACGCTGTATTATTGTCTAATTCCGAACAGTCTGAAGTTATTTCTTTTGAAGCCCCACTACCCGATGAAGTTGCAGTAAATTTAGTTTTTTCTTTCACCGCTGGATACAACTTTTTATAAATGTCCAACAGATCTATAAATTCATGAGACATAAACTTTGCTTCTTTTTTTTCATGGTCAACAAGACTTAACCCACTAATTTTAACTATACTGCTGAATACGAATTTACCATTATATATCATAAAACACTTTCCATTATTTGAGTTCTTCTGCATAAACTTTGTTGCCGCATCTGCCATATAGTCAAGCGTCCACTTTGAATCCTCTGTGATAATACCATTTTCTTTCAAAACTTCAAATCTAGAATAAAATGTTGGGAATGTATAGCATATAGGTATAAAAAACCTTTTCCCATTGATTATCCCTTCATCTAATACCTTTTGATTATAATCTGACATTTCGAAGCTTTTATCCTTGTTGATCACCTCATTAAGGTCATATAGTATTCCAGAATTGGCTACTTTATTAACGGCTGATAATAACCATGGTTCAATTCTTATTATGTCAGGTCCTTCTCCTGATATAAGTTCTGTTATGTACTTATTTTTATATTCATCATTACGAGTTACAGTATCATAATTTATCTTGATAGTTTTATGAGTTTCATTGAATTCCTTAATTGCAGCGAGTAAATAGTATTCCCTTTCCATAACATCAATTTTTATTTCTGCTGTAGCTGCATTAGTTTTGCTTGCTTCCTTTACTGTTTCATCACTTGAACATGATGTTATTTGTACAAGTGTTATTATTAATAATAAAATAACTATATAATTTTTAGTTTTCATTGCTACTTCCCTTCTTTCATTTTATCAGTACATCAGTCATGAGTGTCGGACATATTATTCGCAAATGTCTAGATAACTATCAAATGGTAATACCGCCAATCCATTTAACACTTAAATTATAAAGTAATATTATTTTAATTTCATGGTTATTGATACAATATTAACTATTTATTTACATATAGTTCATAAAATAGTTTATTTTACTTATTTAACTTTTCCCTTAAAATTGGGTTTGAATTTAATAAACTCAGCTTATAATACTTTGTTTTTAAAAGCCTAAACAATATTTGAGTACATCAACAAAAACTGTTTTCTTATACTCTTCCATTAAAAAAGCTATATCAATATATAAAAACAGCCAAACTACCTTGCCTTTAAAAAGAGACTAGTTGTAGCTTGGCTATGTGCATTTTATTCATTTAAGTAAATTGATACCCGACCATCTATGATTTTAGCCGTCTGTTCCGCTGTTCTACTACCCTTTATATATTCTGGTAATTCTGCTTCAATTATTTGATAAACTTCATTTTCAAACAATTTGCCCACACCAATGCTAGACCTTATTTTATTCATTTGTTCTGCAAGCAGTTTTGGCAATGGAACCTTTCCCGAGTCTTGTTCGGATAAATAAAAACTCATGTCTAAATTATAGGCACTCTTTGTTACCGGTGTAAATCTATAGGGATCATAATTATTAGCATTTTGCTGGAATTCATCAGTCAATAAAATCTTTATGTATTTATAAGCCTCCATTTTGTTCTCGCAATTTTTATTTATGCTTAATAAGTGATAGGGCCAAACAATATTTGGATCATTTTTCTTTAAAGTAGGAATGCTAAATATGTTAATTTGTTCATTAATACCTAGTTCACTATTTGTAATGCTCAATAATTTTGGATTATCTATTTCAGAAAAATTTTCAACCACTACAATATCATTTTTTAACAAGTCATTTCTATTATTATATTTAATTTTTATATCGGTTGGACATATAGCAGGATAGATATCCTTGTATAGCTTTAATAATTCAATAAATTCTTTTGAATTGAAGGATGTTTTTTTTATTTCATAGTCTATAAATGGATTGTTTATAGAAGACAATATCTGAGTAAAGTTGAGACTATCAATGAAATATTTATTTTTAGATTTATTCTCAGCAATAAATTTCTTAATAATGCCAGCAACATTCTTCCATGTCCATTCAACATCTTTAAGCTTGATGTTATTCTTATTTAGTATCTCTTGTGATGTATAAAAACCACAATTCATATAATTTATAGGCATAAAATACCTTTTATCATTAATAATACCATACTCAAGGATTTTCTCGTTGTAATCAGATAATTTAAAGCTCGTATCCTTTTCTATAATCTCATTTAAGTCACAAAAAACACCATTAGAGCAAATTCTATATATATTAGTAAGAAGGCTAAGTTGATTCACTATTATATCTGCCCCTTGTCCAGACAATAGCTCTGTAGTGTTTTTATTCTTATATGCTTCAATATCTGTAAAAATCTTAGCATTTATTTTGATATCCTGGTTCTCATTATTATACTTATCCACCGCATCCAATAGAGTTTTATCAGAATCTAACAAGTTAATTGTCAGTTCAGCTTTACCGTCATTTACAACCTCTACATCTTTTGAGCAGGAGGCGTTGATTCCTAGCAACAATGCTATAAGTATAACTACACTTAATTTTTTAATCAACTTAGACATATGATTACCTTTCTTTTAGCTGAAAATTCTTATCACTTATACTAATAAAATGTGAAACCTCACTTAAAACAGACGCATTTGTGGCAATAGAGCGAAACTCACAAAGATTGTTAAAAGCTAACCTACCAGCCCCATTTGTTTACCTACTAAAGTGATGCTATCGTGGAGGTACGTATACGCTTTTCAAAATCTGACAATATCTACTCATTCAAATACAATGAAACCTTCTCATCAATTGCTTTAGCTGTCTGCTCAGCTGTCTTTTTTCCGCTTAAAAAATAAGGAAGTTCTTTATTAATTATTTCTAGTACACTTGCATCAATCAGAGAGCAGCTATTCACAGTTTTAAACAGCTCCTCAATCTGAGAATCTGATCTAATTATTTTAACAAGCTCAAGCTGCTCATTGAATGCCGCTTTGTTTACGGGAACACCTATGGTCTCATTCATTTGATTTTCTTTAGATAAAATTGTCTTTATATAATCAAAGGCTTCTTTTTTATATCTGCACTTAGATGTAATTGCCACTATTCTATCAACCCGTGCATTAGTACCTTTTTGTCCGTCTAAAGTCGGATATGGCAAAATTATTGCATCCTCGCCAAATGCTTTATTATAGTCATTGAAACCAAAACTATCTCCTACTCCTGTACAAAAAACAGATTGAAGCACACTTAGCATTTCCATTTTTTCATGGTCCGTTTGACTTGAGAATTCTTCAATTGGACATACATGAGGTTCAATACTTTTGTAGGTTTGCAGTAGCTTGATAAATTGTGGAGTATTAAATTTTGATATTTTATTCTCGTAGTTCACAAAAGTTTTTTGCTCGGAGAATAAAAGACTACTGAAATCAAAAAAAGGTGAAATGAAATATTTACTTGCTCCCTTTCCTTCTCTAAAATACTCCTTTTCAGCATTTACCAGTTCATCCCAGGTCCAGTTTGCTGTATTAAGCTTAAAATCACCCAATACTGCCTTGTATGTATAGAAATAGCAAAAAGTATAGTCTATGGGCATCATATACCTTTTTCCATTATAGGTACATGAATCCATTACCTTTTGGTTGTAATCTTCAATTTTAAAGGACTTATCTTCAGAAATCAGAGGATTGAGATCGCATAGAATCCCACTGTCAGATAATTTGCTGATAGGCGGTAATATATATGAAGGTAATGATATAATATCTGCACCTGTACCAGCAGCAAGCTGTGCTTTTAATTTTAAAACAAAGGCTTCTACTTCTTGATTGTTTATAACTGTTTCTATAAATTTAATTTCATTATGCTTTTCCTTAAATTCAGCTAGTACCCTATCGTTAATAGATTTGTCCTGCTCAAGATAACATACCTGCAATACATTGTCAGGCGCACTTTCTATTTTTTTAGCTGTGCCTCTATTTTCACAGCCTGCACTTAGTACAGCCAATGTTATAGCTAATATTAAATAGACATATTTTTTATACATAAGCTCTCCCATCCTCATAGGTATATTCAATAAAGCATCCCTTGTATTGTCTCTTTTTGAAATAATTGACCTAAACTTCGCATATTAAATACCTAATTTTTTTGATTTAAGTACTTTTTATTTTTTTATCAAGTAGCACTTGTATCATCATAACATTGCTAAAACAATTTATATTACAACGCTTTAATCCTAACATCAATCTTAGAAGGTTGAATAATTAACATTCAAGAATTATATTCTTTATGAGTTTTACAATAGCTATTTCTTATTATATACACTCCCTAATTATTTTTTTGCTACTATTTGTAACATTATGTATTAAATACTAAATATTACTCATAACTAATAATCCAATGTTAGCAAAGATATCCTACAACAACTCCCTCTCCTTAAAGCTCATATACCTATTGCCTGCTGTAATAATATGATCAACAACAGCAACTGATATAGGCTCAAGAGCTGCTTTTATTTTTTTAGTCAATTCAATATCCTCCTTCGATGGATTTAAGCTTCCACCAGGATGGTTGTGTGCAAGTATTACGCTATTAGCTTGATGTCTCAGAACCAATTCAACTACCAATCTAGGATACACAGGCACTTCATTTAATGTCCCCTCATGAAGTAGGCAAGCATAATTCACCCTATTCTGCGAATCCAAGCAAATTACGTAAAATGCCTCATATGTTCTTCCTGCAAATAAGGCTACTGAGTATTCGCCCGCTTTGGTTGTGCTGTTTAGAGAAGGCTTTTCTCCCCATTTCCCTTTAAGGTACCTTCTTGATAATGAGGGTATCATTGAAAGAAGAATAGCAGTATTTTCACTCACCTCACATCTTTTACATATGTCCTTTGAATCTGCTTCAAACAAACCTGCCAAAGAACCATACTGGCTAATCATTTTATGTGCCAGCTCATTTGTATCCCTCATTGGAATACAGTAAAACAGCAGCAGTTCCAGCACCTGATAATCCTCAAATGCATCTATCCCCTCTGCTAAATATCTCATTTTAATTCTTTTTCGATGTCCTTCATGTAATTTCTTTTCCATGGAAGCCTCTTAAAATTTGATTAGATTTTTTGATTTTTAAGCAACTTAAACAAGATAAAACAACCAAAAGCCAATTGTAATGCTTTAGCGCATTTTTGCTGACATATCAACGTGTTTTTTTGACTGCTAAATAGCTATTAATCACTCAAACCTCGCACATCAAAATATACTTGTAACTACTGATGTTATCATCCTTCAACCGAATGGAATATGTATTTTTATAAAAACATAACTAAAGTCAATTACCGTTCAATGCCTTCGCCAATAAGTTATCAGTTTTTAAACGAGTTATATTATTAACTCAGTTTGATTCTAAATTTGTTTTATGACTTCTAGGTTATCGTCCAATAGCATCAAATTTTTACCGATAGTAATTTACTTTTTATTCCACATTGCAAATATTTCAGTGATGAAAACACCACTCGTTCTTGATAAAAAGTAGTACTAGTATGAATATAATATTAGCTACAACATTTGATATTACAAGGCTATAAGCGATATATCTAACTGAGAAGTCCTCTTATTTATATAAATTTGTAATATTTGTCCATAAGCATCATATTAGTAATACTGGGGGATGATTATATGGCAATACTGAGTCAGAAAGAGCTACTTAATCTAGAATTGAAAACTGATGAGCAAATATCAGAGTACATGCTTGAACTTGCAAAAGCTAAAGCAAGGTTTGATGCTGAGTTATATTATAAAAACTCCTTAGCTCTACGAAAATCTAATTCACATATTTCATTTATATATTCTTTTATTTTAGGAACAGTTGGAATCTGTATAGGATTTTGGATAAGCCATTTTACGAGATAGTGTTACAACAAAAAGATAGTTACTTTTCATCCAAATCATGCGTTTTAGTCCTTATATTATATTGTATTTTAAGCAATATGTCAACTAATCCCAACTGCGAAAATTTAAACCAATTCCTATTGTAAGTATGTATATCTGCGATTTTTAACTGAGAAAGCTAATATTCATTAGTCAAAAACAGTATTGCCCTCATTCTATTTGTAAAAGTGGTATAGTATTTAACAAAATTTGCGGACTACGTCCTGTCCTCGCAAATGCGTCTAATTAGATACCACATTCTTAATTATAAAATCAGTATAAGACAGAAAACCAACTATAACAGCAAAAACGCTATAATTGGTTTCCATGGGCAGTATATAATACTAATTCGCATACTGCGACTATATAAACGGTTGCTAACCGTTTATATGCAAACTAGTATAAACCTATTTTATCAGTTTAAGCCAGATTTCCATACTTGTGGTTTCCGGAGAATGGCTTGCATATCGTTCTATACAAAACGCCTCAGTCAGCAATTTGTGATTTGGTAACCAGGTGTTGTATATATACTGCTGTGCCTTGTATAGAGCATCCATTACGAGAGCCTCAAAGTTTTCAGCATCAAATGAACAGACGATATACTCTCCCGGTGACATTTCCCAGCTCATAAAGCCGGCTGGCACTTCTCCCTGTCTAGACTTGGCACCTGCAAAGTAGCTGAAATAGCCTTCCTCTAAGCATGGATATGCTACGCCTACCTCCTCATTATCCACAGAAAGTCCAAGTATGGTTCCTTTTTGCTCGTGAAAGTTTCTCCAAAGGGTATCCAACGGGTCAACGCCTGATTCTGTTCCTAGTCCGCCTATAAATTGAACCGGCATATCCTTTTTAACACCAGTGAAATAGATGGCTTCTTTAATTTGCTGTCGGTTTATTTCTAGAACAATCCCATCAGTGATTAACGGTACTCCTTCATCAACCAAAGTGTAGTGGAGCAAAAGCTCCGGTTTTGTCATGCGGTTCAGGGTTCGCGGACTTTTTCGGTATTCATCGGGTGTCATCCCAAAGGTCTCTTTAAAAGTGCGAGAGAAGTGTTCGTGAGAAGAAAATCCAAGGTCTAATGCGATATCTAAAATACGGTTGTCCTTTTGAAGCAAGTTCTTAGTTGCTTTTGCCATACGGCGAAGCTTTATGTACTCAGCAACTGGCTTTTTTACCAAACGGCTGAACAGACGTTGATAATAAAAAGGCGACAAAGAAGCCATTTTTGCTAAATCTTCAATACTGATTTCTTCACTCAGATGATCCTCAATAAATTCTATGGTTTGTTGTATTTGTTCCCATGCGTGCATCTATAAGCACCTCCTTCTTCTTCAGAGTACCATAACTTGCAGTCTTCCGCTTGACTGTGGATGCCTTTTTAACAGTACTGACAAAATTATCTCACATTACAATTAATAATCATATAATTGGGACACAGATTTCGCAGAGATGCTGCTCAACCTTTTCTGCTGCATATCGCTCCAAAATAGGTCGTGTAGTGTCAACAATACAGCTCCTTTCGGATAATGCCGAAAAGATTTCCATCCAAGCCTGCTCTACAGCTTCAGCTGTGTGTTTTACTGTAAAAACAGCATACTTTCCTCCAGCAATTTTGCCATACTGTATATCGCTGCCTGCCCTAAATCTTTCATCAGCAAGGAGAATGCAGACATCATAGCGACAATTCTCCGGTGGTATTTTTTGAGGGTCATCATGTGCAATACCAAAAATCACAGCTTTGCTGTTCATTAGGTTGTTGGCTTTCGCCCAGCATTTTAATTGTTCCATAGTCTGGATATTATTCTCACCATAAGCTCCTATTTGCCGTATATATGCAATAGAGCATTGTGAAATAGTTTCAATACTCATGTTCATTGTATTATCTCCTCAATCATAACATTGTGACCGGTCCTTTTTCACAATACAATGCTTTAAAATGAAATTCAATCTATTTTTTAAAATATGTATATTTTTACTATTAACAAATCATATTCAATATGTGAGTATAATCAGAAATTTTTAATTAAATGTAGGCAATGCAAAATAGGAGTAATAAGGTTTATCAATACTTTTTTTGCACTGAAATAAACCATACTTGATTTTCTTGTATAAAAAATAAAGAATTTTTAATTCATACGAAAATTTTATTCATACAAATAAAAATTTATTATGCATTTTCCTTTCGTTTTTATTAAATTAATTAATGGCTAAACCTTGTGCTAGAAAATATATTTCTTGATTTTTGGGGACGCAAAAGATACTCTTATTTGATAAAAATTCTAAATTCATGGATAGAATAACCGATTTTGACGTGTAATTATTGAACAGCTATAAAAGCACTATTTTTTCCATAAATAGTTCATCATTATATTGTCAATCACTTCGCTTATATTTTCATTATTTTCTTTGTCCATTTTGTCTGAATATGTGAGTATATTTAATATTTCTGAAAGTATTTTGTCCATTTGGCTGTCTTTATTATTGTCTTTGTCTGGTATGTTGTATAGCATTTAATCCTCCTTGTTTTTGGCTGTATTTTTACTATATCTATACAAAGTTTTCTATAGAAAGGGTGGGAGGGGGGATACTATCAAATCCCACCCCTCTATATAGGCAAAACTATTTAATTGCTTTTTTGAACCAATGCCTTATTATATAATACTATTTCGTATTTAAAAATACAGGAACTATTTTTAAATCACCGCTGAAGCGGTGCGCTGCATAAGCAGCGACTCATAGTATTGAACAACATTTGCGGACTACGTCCTGTCGCCGCAGATGCGGCTATTTAAAAATGTGATACCACATT
>JAEZIB010000092.1 GCA_023416275.1 Bacillota bacterium
CGGTATAGCATTTAGTATCCCTGTAAGCGGACTTTTTGGAACTAGAAACTGCAGCTATTATAACAATATGGAGAGTAGAGGTGTTAAAAATACCATGCATAAGGCTATTTTTGTAATTGTAGATAAAGGTAAAGCTGAGTCTGTTATTGAAGCAGCCATAAAAGCAGGCTCTAGAGGCGGAACTATTATTAACTCACGAGGCTCTGGAATTCATGAAACAAGTCGTCTTTTTTCCATGGAAATTGAGCCTGAAAAAGAGATTGTCTTAATTGTAGCAGAATGCAGCAAGGTTGAGTCAATTATTGCCTCAATCAGGTCTGAACTTAAGCTTGATGACCCCGGTAACGGAATCATGTTTATTATTGATGTAAACGAAACTTATGGACTGTATTAGACAGGATGCTTTAATATTTAATGGAATTAACGGAACGATAATATCGTTCCGTTAGTTTTAGTGATTAATGTAACTATCGTTCAGCAAGCCTCACTTATAGCATTTCTCTTTGAATGGTACTCGATAGTATTGGTATAATCTGTTTCTTTCTGGATACAACACCCTTTAGGAAGGCATAGCCTTCATTTCCCCTTATGTTAAAAGCCTTTTCTATAAGCGCCCCATCATCTCCTACAAACAATATTTCCGAACCTTCGTTTATGATATCAGTGACCATTAAGAGCACTAATCTATAACCCTTGTTATCCTTTACAGCTTTCATATGGGCAAGAAGACTGTCCTTCACCTTTTTAAAAGCTTCTGAATCACTTGAATTTATTTGACCTATGCCTATCTTATATTTATTGAATACAAAGTCTTTAAAATCATACTCAAGTATTGTCTGAGGGCTCATTCCCTCAAGTGATGCACTTGCTTTATATAAGGCTGTTGCAAATTCTGCCAGATGTATATCCGCTATTTTTGCAAGCTTACTTGCAGCCAACTCGTCTGCATAAGTGCTTGTTGGTGACTTGAACTGCAAGGTATCTGAAATAATTGCTGCACACAAAATACCTGCAATACTCTTTGATGGGTTCAGACCATTTTCAAAATACATATTGGCAATTAGTGTAGCTGTACTTCCAACAGCATCATTTTTAAAATAAATAGGATAGTTGGTTTGAATATCCCCTATTCTGTGATGATCTATTATCTCCAAAATATCAGCTTGTTCTATTCCATCTATTGTCTGTGATTTTTCATTGTGATCTAAAAGAATAACCTTTTTCTTTCTTTGAGAGATTAAATGATATCGCGAAACAAATCCTTTTACGACCCCATTATCGTCGACAACTGGGTAGCTTCGATACCTAGTTTTTAACATTTTGTCCTTAATATTCTCGGTAAAATCGTGTAAATTGAAGCAAACTAACTGTTTTTTGGTCATTATGTGACTTACAGGTATGCTTTGGTTTATAAACCTAGCAGCCATGAGCGTGTCATAAGCTGTTTCTAATACAATGCATCCCTTTTCTTTTGCAAATTGAACAACATCATCAGCTATCTGGCAGCCACAGGTCAATATTATGCAACTTACTCCTATTTCAATAGCCTTTATCTGATTATCCTTTCTATTACCTAGTATAACAATATCACCTTTTTCTATAAAGGGTTCCATTTCATCTGCCGTCATAGCTGCAACTACAACTTTCCCATTTGCTTTAAACTTATCTTCATCACCGCAAACAAGTCTTGCATTGAGAGTGTCAATGATATTCCCAAGAGGGGTATTACTGGCAGCTAAAATGCTATTATCCATAGCATCTAAGTAGCTGGTGGTAATATCAGTCAAAGTAATTACACCTAAAAGCTTTCCATTTATGTCTGCTACCGGTAATACCTTTATGTTGTTTTTTTGCATTATACTCCAGGCGGCTTTTACTGAAATATCCTCTGATACAGGATTAATAATATCCATATTTAAGTCCGATACTTGAGTCCTAACTGTTTCTTTATACTCAGGCACTTCAACCCCAAAATATTTCAATACAAATTCTGTTTCTTTATTTATATCTCCTATTCTAATTGGAACGGCATCTATTGAATGTCGTTTTTTTAACTCTGCATATGCAATAGCAGAGCAAACAGAATCTGTATCCGGGTTTTTATGACCTGTAATGTAAATTAGTTCGTTCACCGTAAGCCTCCAATATGTGCTATGTTATATGTATTATCAACTCAAACCTTTCAGTTTAATATACTGATTAAAAACTTGTAATATTAAGCGTTGTAGAAATTATTATATTCATCCAAGCTCTACTTTTCATCAAAAACAAGTAGTACTTTCATCACTTAAATACATACTGCATTTAGAGGAAGTCTGCTAACATCAGTGTACAAGTACTTTCCAATGTGCAAAGTTTGAGTTATTAATAGTATTATATTACACCAATACCAATTTGTCTGCAATAAATGTCAATTACTATCGGCTAAATAGGGGCTGTTGCAAAACAATAAAACTATATATATATCTACGAGTTAACTTCATAAATATTGCTACCGTACAGTATATATCTATGGATTGTTCACGAAATTGATACTTCGCATCAGCCCCATAATCTTTACCTTAATTAACTTCAACGCGTTGTGTTAATTATTTTATGAACCTTGCAGGTTAAAATTATAGTACTAGTTTACTGGTACTTCCATACAAACTTAGTTCAAAATAAATTAGCACAACGAGTTAACTTCAGCAAGATTTATCAGCACTATTCATCTCTTTGTGTTTCAATAACTAAATTGGGGTTATGCCTAGATTCCATTTTATGCCTTGCTTTTCTGTTTGCGACAGTATCAAATATAATTGAAAAATCATAATCCTCAGGATAGAGCTCGCTTGCAGGTACATGCAGTTTTAGTCTCTTATGGTTAATTAATAATTTCTGTTTTTTAATCTGTACCCCAATCTCTCCTTTTTCATTAGCTCTTTTATACACAATGCCTATTGCTTTCTGAGGATATACAATGACACTGTCACCAATATTAAATTTCATACTGCGAGGCATTTCAGAAGCTTTTGTTTCCTGTTTCTTTATCTTTTGAGTAGATATTGAATTGTCCTCACTATTCAAATCTGGTGCTGTTGTAGTGAAGCTTGAAATAACTTTGTAGCTTTCACCTGATTTATTACCATATGCAGCAAGGCTGGCTCTATCAATCATTCTTTGAGGTAGTCCCAATCGTTTTGCTATATACAAGGCGCAGCTTTCTCCTGCCTCTCCTACTTCTAGTTTGTATAGTGGCATCAAATTCTGACGATCAAACGCCATTCTTGCATTAATCAACCCATCCACTGATTTTGCATAATCCTTTATCTCAGGGTAATGGGTAGTTGTTACAAAAAGGCATTTTTTATTAGTAAGTTCCTCTAATATAGCAATTGCCAAACCCATTCCCTCTGCAGGATCAGTACCCGAACCCAGTTCATCTAATAAAACCAATGACTCTTCGTCTGCTACCTTCAGTATCTCAATTATATTTGTAATGTGAGATGAAAAGGTAGACAAATTCTCTGTAATACTTTGCCCGTCTCCAATATCACAGAGTACATAATTATTCATTGTGAAATAACCGTCTTCTGCTGGTACATGCAGCCCGCTTTGAGCCATCAATGACAATAGACCAATAGTTTTAAGTGCAACTGTTTTCCCTCCAGTATTTGGGCCAGTAATAACTACGCCATGTACCTTACCTCCAATATGAAAGTCAAGAGGAACTACTGTTTCGGCTTTCAGCAGAGGATGTCTTCCCGCTTTTATCCTAATTTCTCTTCTAGATAAAACTGGAAGGGTAACTGCTTTCATTGCAAAGCTTAACTTGGCTTTAGCAAATATAAAATCAAGACTTTCCATAGTTTCAATATTAATATTCATAAAAAGCAAATTTTCTTCTACAAGCGCTGTTAATGCAAATAGTATACGCCTTACTTCGTTTTCCTCTTCAATGTGTAATATTGCCATTTCCTCCTGCAACTTTCTGGCAGCTGACGGTTCAACAAAACATGTGCTTCCGCTTTGGGAAATATCAATTACCGTTCCTGAAATATTATTCTTATACTCTCTTTTAACAGGCAGAGTATAATGTCCGTTTCGAACCGCTACAAAGCCCTCAGAAAACCAGTTTTTATTGTTTCTCAGAAGCGAGTCTAATTTTGACTTTATCTGCATTTCAGAGCTATCAATTTTCCTTCTTATACCAGCAAGTAATGGGGAAGCTTTGTCATCAAGTTGAGTCCCTCGAACTGCTCGACTTATCTCTTCCTCAACCTCTGTCATTGTATATATTGAGTTCCCATATAAGGCTACTGCCGCAAAGGACCCCTCTGCATTTTTCAGATATGACTTCAATCTTCTGCATGCTATAAGGAACTGTGCTATACCTTCTAATTGCTCAGGCAAAAGAAAGGTTCCCTTTCCAAGCATAGACAATGATTTCTTCAAATCCTTCATAGCTGACAGCGGTGGATTCCCATAATGCTCAATAATCAGCTTTGCCTCTGTTGTCTCTGTCAAATGTCTTGAAACTTCAGCTTCAGAAAGATATGGCTCCAACTTTTTTATTCTAATTTTGGTTTCATCTGATAAAGCCTGTTCCTCAAGTATATCAAGTACCTTATTAAATTCTAAATTCTCATACATCCTCTTCATATTCTTCATAATTATATCCAGTCCTCTCGCTTCGCTCAAGGCGTAAAACGTAATGAAAATGTTGCTTGCCCAGAGTTAATTTTTTTGTAATTTTTGTAATATTATATTGTTTTACTGTTAAAGGCTTCCATGTCTCAACAAACTCATTTCCCAGCTTCCTCTTACATTGTATTCAGTGAAGCTATTTGTGAAAAAGCCTGCTATTTGTATAAACGTAATTCGAGACTTCTAGCACAAAAAACCCGCAGAATAAGACACTCCTCACCTATAAAGGCAGAATGCTCCTGCGGGTTTATCGGAAATAAAAAATTGCTTTTGCTAGACAAAAAAAGCCCGACAATCAAACATGCCGCGCCATACACTAATAATTCCGGTATTTAAGCAATATAATCCGAAAGGTTTTCAAGCAGTCTGTAAGGTAATGTCTTTGTGAGAACACAAATAGGACAATTTGGCAAGCCAAAATTGCTTATGTTAATAGTAAACAGTATTCAACCTATTTTACTAATAATGTCCTCTCCAACTATATTTAGTTGAAAATCACCATTACAATACTTACCGACATCAAAACCTTCCTTTCGATAACGCAATTGATTTTAAAGCTTTAACCCTTAAATATATATAAATCTATTAAAGGTTAGCCAATCTGGATTTTTATAGTTATTTTTAAAATTCCAATTTGACAGCTTAAAACTATGCAATTAAATTAGCTTTTATGTTTTTAAATTATCATATACAAATAATACAGTCAAGATTTTTTTTAAGTTGTTCTTTTTAACTAAAATCCCTTTTTACCGTTTTAATTGAGTGTAACTGCTTTTAATTCTTCTTTTAAGGCTGCAATATTCAGAAGTTTATCAGCTTCCTTCTTTCTCATTTCAGCTACCCTTTTTGCTTTTTCTACATCACATTGCCAAACAAAATCATTACACTTAGCAACCACAGTAATCAAATCATTTATATATGTTTGAAGATCCTCTCCAAGATTAAACATAATCTGTATTCTTGCCGAAGTTGCCACTACTTCAGGCATCAGCAAATTATTCTGTTGTTTTTCCCACTCATTTCTAAAACAGCCCTTCCATTCTTGACTTGGATTTACGGATAAATTAACAAAAAAGCTATATACATCCGGGCCTATTTCATTTAGTTTTACTATTTGATTCTTATCAATACTCAAAATGTCAACTCTCTTTATCATAGCACTGTTTCCCCTTATTTTTATATTCAGAACATAATGGTTTAGTTTAACTTGATTATTTTGTTAAACTTTTCGTTTGATTTATTCACTCATATATAAGGTAAATTATGCTTGAGAACAACAACTTATATTATACATTTAGAATATAAGTTATTTCCATTTCCGCCCCAAAACAAAAAGCCACAGTTTCATTGCGTTTTCCAAAAGTAAAAATTCTATGAATTTTTACTTCGCAATTTCCCTATGACTTCTAATTAAACTTTTTTATCTCTTCTCATCCACTTATCTTCTCAAAATTATAATTATAATTATAATATACTCATAGCCCCTCAGTCCCTCCCTTTGCTAATCTGTATTAATCGGAATATAAAAGGCAAATTTTCTTAGTGCGCCCTGCTTGTCAAACCGTTTTTCTATTAAATTTTTCATATAAATAATAACATTATCCTCGGGATTTTTACTTGTAAATCGGCAACTTGCACTCCTCATAGGCTCCAACCCTCTTATTTATACATCCCAATAAATATCACTCATAATTAAAATTCCTTCCAAATATGCAATCGTATACTTATTATACAGAACATTCGTTCTTTTTTTACAATTTGATTACATGCCATTACTCTATACAATAAAATTCTGCCTCTGGTTTCAAGTATCCCCACATGTTCTGAAAATTGGACTCTATAAGCATTTATTTTTTTATTTAAAAAGTCAATTATTCTTTTTAGTTTAACATGTATCTTCTCCTTGCTGAGGTGTTCATCTTATATTTTAATTAAAGTCCATGATAAAACCATTTCGTTGGCAGCAGGAATGTCCAGGGTATTGTTATTACTGCAATGGCAAGAGCAACTTTAAATCTTAATCTCTTCTCTTCTATTTCCTGTTTGAACGTAATTTTGTAGTTAAATAAAAAAATAAATATACCTGATACTACCATAGCAAATCCAATAATACAAACTCCTATTGGGCTGCTAAATGGGTCAAAATTTATTCCTGAAATCAATTTATTCGGTACCCCAAATGAATCTCCTAAAAAACCTACGACAAACAATATGGCCGCTCCTATGAAATCTGCAAGGAAGCCAAACATCCAAACTTTCAATATGCTTTTCCTATAGAATGTCTTTAAGTCAATATGTATGTTAGTTATCTTAAACATATAAAAGCATATTAGTATCACCATAGAATCAATAATAAAATTACCTGCAAGGGTTATAAAAATAACTGGTGGGAAAAACAATAAAAACCATATAGGAAAAATCACATTATATAATTTAATTTGTTTCATCGTACTTTCACTCCTTTGATATTAATGGACGTTTTCCTTCGAATCTTTTATTAATTCTAGAATCTTATCAATAACTACACCCGAGTTACTCCAATGAATATAATGAGTAGCATCTACGATATTTTCTTGTTTACTATGGTTAGACCAATCCTTTAATTCTACTTGACTTATCTTCCATTTATCATCTTGCCCTGCTGTCAGAATAACCAGTGGTATATCTCCTAATTTTCCATCTTTTATAACTTTCCTGGCATTCTCATTGATATTTTTAAGTGCATTTCTATTAAACTCATTTCCTGCATTATTATAAAACATTATTTCATCAACTTGTCGTAATTCTTCAGGAAGCAATTTATGCCTTTCAGTTTCGCCAACTAAAGGTGGAAAAATCCCTACACTCCCTAACGCCCTCAGTAAGCCGCTTTTTCTTATTCCTTCAAATAAAAAGTTTAAAGCCAAAGCAGTAGATTCATTATAATCAGCATAATATTTTGGGTTTCCTCCATCAATTAAAACAATTCCAGCCACTTCTTGTGGAAAAAGTTGTGCATAATGTATTACTTCTAATGAAGATAAGGAATGTCCAACCAAAATATATGGCGGTTTCTCCCCGGATTTATTTAATAGTTCATGTAAATCGTTAACCTGTTCGTCAATAGTTCTCGGAATAGATGTAGGTTCACTCCATCCGAAGCCTGGCCTATCGTATGTAACCGTTCTTGTAATTTTCAGCAATTCTTTTTGAATATAATAATAATCCGTATATGCACATGGAGTCCCTGAACCAACTGTAAGTACAACCGTTGGCGAGCCTTCACCTTTAGCATATATATGCATTTTATGATTTTTCACATCTATCAACTGCCCTGAAGGAGCATACATTTTACTCTCATAACAACACATAACATATTGCCACAATGCTCCAAGAAATAGAAGTACCAAAATTATCGTTAATCCCTTAACCGCTCTTTTTTTATATATCTTTTTTATCGTTAAAATTATATCTCTCAATCAAGACAACTACTTTCTTTAATTTAATATAATAAATTCATACATCATTTGACTTTAAGGACAATTATATCATTATATCAATGATAAGTAATCCAGTTCCAGGCACACTCTTTTAATGCTATACCCTTCTGATATGACTGGCGACATATTGTCATATGGGAATCTCGAAATTGACTGCTATCATCACTTCCATATTGCTCTATATACTTATTAAATTGGCACATCACCCCTAAAGCAAGTAACTTCTGTTTCTCAGATAGGACTGTTTTCCATTGTAATATATAAGTTCACCAAAATAAATTCATGTACTCCAGTTATTATGTCGGTTATCGACTTGGCATATATAATGTAAGGCTTAAACTTTTCATTTTTTATTGATAACGTTTTTGATTTCTTCTGTCTTGTCAGGAAAATAAGATTGTAGCATTTGATCCTTATTACTTTTACCTTTTCACTTATTACCAAACAAGAAAAGCCACAGTTACATTGCGTTTTCCAAAAGTAAAAATTCTATGAATTTTTACTTCGCAATTTCCCTATGACTTCTAATTAAACTTTTTTATCTTTAGACAATACTTTTGTAGCATCTAGCAGAACTTTTTATCGTCACACACCACATACATAGACCTATATCTCTCGTCTTCCCTCGAATGCCTTAGCCAGCGTAACCTCATCTGCATATTCCAAATCACCGCCAACAGGAATACCATGAGCGATTCTGGTTGTTTTAACGCCTAGGGGCTTTATAAGCTTGGAAATATACATTGCTGTGGCTTCACCTTCAACATTTGGGTTAGTTGCAAGAATAACTTCTTTAACCTCTCCATCTCCAAGTCTTTTCAACAATTCCTTTATACGTATATCACCGGGCCCAATACCCTGCATAGGCGAAATAGCTCCTTGCAAAACATGATACAAGCCTTTGAATTCCCGAGTACGCTCCATTGCAACTACATCTCTGGCATCCTGTACAACACAAATTGAAGATTTGTCCCTTGAGGCACTGCTACAAAGGGAGCAGGGATCCACATCAGTAAGATTGCTGCATACCGAGCAATATTTAGTCTTTTGCTTTGCCTCTAATATTGAATTTGCCAGACCTTGTACCTTCTCATTAGGCATATTAATAATGTGGAAAGCCAGCCTTTGAGCCGACTTGTGACCAATACCAGGTAGCTTCTGAAACTCCTCCACAAGCTTTGCAATAGGAACTGCATAATAATCCATTATAATAACTCAACTTTCCCTAAGCTTTAAAATACTCTTTAGACATGTATTTTGCTATTTAAAATAGCCCTGGCATTCCGCCTAATCCACCAGTTATTTTTCCCATCTCTGATTCTTTTAGCTCGTCAGCTTTTCTGAGTGCTTCATTTACAGCGCTCATTATCAAGTCCTGAAGCATTTCAACATCATCTGGGTCAACAACCTCAGGTTTTATAGTTATTTCTTTTATTTCCTTTTTACCAGTAGCAACAATATTTACTGCACCGCCTCCAACGGAAACTTCAACTGTTTTGCTTTCTAGCTCCTGTTGAGCTTTTTCCATATCCTTTTGCATCTTTTGAGCTTGCTTCATCAAATTATTTATATTACCACCACCGAAGCCTCCGCCTCCAAAACCGCCTCCTGGAAATCCACCTCTTGCCATGTTTTCTTCCTCCTATTATCATTATAAATATTTTTATTTTAAAATTCCTATTTTCTATTTTATTAAAATAGGTGTAAAGAGATTCATACCTCAAAACACATCCTATAATATTATATCTTATTCGTCTATTATATCAAGGTGTTCATTCAACTTGCTGCCAGAAAATTCAAGCAACTCAATTTTCTGTGTATCCTTCTTAATGGAAGCCTTAAATGGAACTAAACTTTCCAACGTCTCTTCGTCCACAACCTTCACTCGAACCTTTTGTGATAGCTTCTCGCTTAAAATATCTTCTAAAGTTTGAATATCTTCTGGATTTGTTACACAACCCTTAAGCGAGCATACATTAGACGGAAATACCACCATAACAGTTGACTCATCGGCAGCAACTGCTTTTGTTTCTGCAAGATAAGTAATAAGCCTCATTCTACCTCTGGATTTCAATTCTGAAATTACATCTCCCCAAACTTCTAGTTGCGTAAAATCTGCGCTTTTGCTCTTAGAACTAGTTCCTGTACCACGTAAATCAGAATTACCTTTTTGATTCGGCTTCTCAGTATCAAAAGAATTTCCACCATAGCCTTTCTGCTGCTCTGCATTTGTTGAACTCACACTATTTGATAAAAAAGAACCATTTCTTATTTTGTTTTCCAAGTCTGATATCCTATCCACCAAGTCACTGCTATCAGTACTTTGACCATAGTTCCCAATGCTAATTGAAATTAGCATTACTTCAAGAAACACCCTTTGATTTAAAGCATACTTCAGTTGTGGTTCAAAAGAAGAGAGCTCCTTAATTATTCCGATAATCTGGTCTTTTGAGAAGGTCTCAGCTTGCAGTAGCATTCTATCAAGATACTGCTTACTCACATCCAATATGTCGTTAGGGTTATTGCTCAGCTTGCACATCAAAAGATTTCTAAAGTATAGTACTAAATCAGATGCAAACCTCAAAACATCTCTACCACTTGAGGAAAGTCTCTCTACACCACTAACCAAGCCCTCAGTATTTCTATCTTTTATGCCATCTACTATTTCAGCAATAAAGTCATCACTTACAATTCCTACAACATCAAGCACCTTTTGATGGGATATTATCTTATCTCCAACAGCAATGCACTGATCTAATATGCTTAAAGCGTCTCTCATAGCCCCATCGGCCAATCTGGCTATCAGTAATGCTGCCTCCTCTTCAATCTGTATATCAGTGGCATTAGCAACCATTTTAACTCTCTGAGCTATACTGATAGGTGTGATCTTTTTAAAATCAAACCTTTGACATCTTGATAATATTGTAGCAGGCAGTTTATGTGGGTCAGTAGTTGCCAATATGAATT
Organism: Bacillota bacterium; assembly: GCA_023416275.1. Classification (GTDB taxonomy): domain Bacteria; phylum Bacillota; class Clostridia; order Acetivibrionales; family DSM-1351; genus Ruminiclostridium. Next base: position 11,133 of record JAEZIB010000092.1, read on the forward strand.
TCACATGTTCCGGTGGTTCTTCCAAGGTCTTCAGAAGAGCATTGAAAGCCCCAGCCGAGAGCATATGCACCTCATCTATTATGTATACCTTATATTTTGCCTGTGATGGTGCATAAACAACTTCATCTCTAATTTCTCTAACATTATCAACGCTGTTATTTGAAGCAGCGTCTATTTCAACTACGTCCAAAATAGAATCGCTAAGTATACCTTTGCATATCTCACACTCATTACAAGGGTTTCCGTCCTTTGGATTTAAGCAATTTATTGCACGAGCAAATATTTTTGCCATAGTTGTTTTTCCAGTACCTCTTGTTCCGCAAAAAAGGTATGCATGTCCAATACGTCCTGACATTACAGTATTTTTGATTGTTTTAACCACATGCTCCTGCTCAACAACATCTTCAAATACAAGAGGTCTCCATTTTCTGTACAGTGCTGTATAAGACATATCTCCATCCCTTTCTTTAATAAATGTTTAGAGTCTTCCCTTAGTAAAATATCATTACGATGTCCCACCATTTTTCTATATATTCTCTGAATTCAACCAGCCTAAGTATTGTTTAATCTAGTACATACTGATATAACTAATATCCCACCTTATATAAGTATGTGATAAAAACTATACATCCTCTTATTTAATCTGAATGGCTACATGAATCCATTTTTTATATGATATTCTATCAATAGGTATCTATGTTTCTAATATATTCAATAATAATCTTTCCATCTTATAAAAACAATTTCATATATTCCTGCAATATTAATATAATACAAGCCTGTTCTTATGAACAGGCTTGTATTATATTAATATTTGAATGGCCGTACACCCATTGTCGATATAAATATATAGCTGTTACCTTTACAGTTAACTCTAATCAGGTAATCTAGCGGCACACAGAAATTACCGCTTACCGCTGCTTCCTTCCGGACCTGACGGGGTTCACAGACTTCTATTGCGCAAGACCCAATTTTCATTGCCACTTATAAAGGGCAAACACCACATATCTAAACCTAAAACAGGAATTCAACCCTGCTATAGCGGATTGCAGGTTCAGGGCACCGCTACCTCCCCGTCTAGTACGACCAAAAATTGGCGTATAAAACACTAAATATCTAAAGCACTTACACATTATAACCTAAATCAAATTGCATATCAATACTAATTACAATGTTATTTTTAGGCAAATTCCCAAATTGTCCTAATATCCTTTAGGCAGAAAAAAAGCACCTCAGTTTATAAAATATAATAATTCCTGATAATTAGGTGCTCAAATCATAAAAAATAAAATAAAATCAAATATGTTTAAAGGAGGAACAAAATGAAAAAGCGTAATGGCTTTACTATTATAGTATACCACTATTTTCTATAAATTGTGTTAAAATTATATAACAATTATTAATTTATTATTAATAAACTATTAGTGATTTGTGAACAATATAATTAGTACCTGTATACTAATATGTATTACATAATAAAGTTTACTATTATATTAGCTATTCCTATATAAAGAGCCAACTGTCCAATAGCAGCACCTATATTATCCTGCTCATAAACCTCATTCCAAATGTCCACTTTTATAATCTTTGTGAATATTAGCTTGAAGCTTGAAAATAAAGCACCGAAAATTAACAAGCTCATCGCAATTACAATTGAAACCACAAGTACATCAAATTCCATACTATATACAGAAATTATACCCGTAATAATAGTTTGTACTGCAAATATAAAACCTAACAGCGCCACACCAGCAGCTGTATTATTGTCAATAAACAATTCTTTGAAAAGTGTAGTTTTTCTTCTTAATACCAAAACATAGCATACTATGGCAAAAAGCATAAACACAAGAAATAACAACACCTTTAATAGTATTGCAGCACCCAGTCCATTAATAATATCAATAAAATCAATGTACTTTATTACTGACACAAATATAACCGCGAGGGACACAGAAAACAGAGCTGCCCCAATATTTTTTTGCTGGCATATCTCTTCGTTGAGGCATACCTTTCCGCTATGATCAGCAGCATTTATCAGATTTACACCATATTTTGATACAAGTCTCAATACCGTAAATATGATAACATAAAAAACAGTGTATCCAACACAAACGCTTAAATCTATTAATATATTGTCACTGACTGAGCCTTTAATACTGTGCGCTGCCAGATACAGCACAGGAAAAACAAATGCACCTATAAACTCTATCCATACTGCTAAATTATCTTTAGAAAACAAGGCATCTTTTAGCGAAACATCCTTTAAAACCAAGTTATTATAAATAATCCAACCAAGTGCAAATGCCACTGTAAGTATTACAAAACTAAATGATATATCTTTCAAAAAAAAGCTAAAATACTGAGCCATTGCAAACATCCTCCTATTAATAATTATCGAAAAAACTTATTTATCCAATCCTTGATACAGTTTATATAGTGAACCTTCAAATCTCTGTCCGATGAATATTCTAAACATTCCATTTTCCTTCATCATTTCAATATTGAGATATTCAATAATACCTTCTGCATCTCTCTGATAATCCCAAACCTCAACCTCTACCTTTTTTGCAATCTTTCCAGTGCTTAAGTCCAGAATTTTTATACTTCCCTTAATTCCATCTATTCTATAATCATTTTCTGGCAATATACTTCTCTCATATTGAGTACCATCGGGCATTGTTATATATTTCTGTCCTACTACTTCTAGAAATTCCTCGGAAAAAGGTATAGTGTCATCTAGAAAATACATATAGGTTTCTAGCTGACCTTCCTCTTGAAGCTTATACACTTCAAAAATATATTCATTCTCTTCTACATTTGAATATACAAGATACCTGGTATATGGACGCTCCCCAACCTCCATCTGTATAATTTTCTTAAAAGAAAAGAAGCCTTCAAGCTCAAGTTCTTTGAGATTAAATTCAATCATTGAATTTTTATTAATATTCAATGGATTAAGTATCTCTGATGCATCAGACTTTTTAAAAAAATCAAACACTTAATGTAATCCTCCATTCTATCATTATCTCTATAAGTTTAAGACTTAAATGTTGCTAATATATACTGCTGTAATGAGATTTTTTCTTTCTAGGTTTTGATATTTTCCTAATAATAATGATTAGTGCCACTGAGGTTATTATAATTATTACTACTGCAGTACCTGCTGAACTAGCAGGGTACTTGTCTGTGTAATAAACCTTATCCAAATTTTGCTCCTGATACTGCTGAGAAAGCTGTAAATCAGGATCTACGTCTGGATCCAAATAGGTAGAATCCCTCTTTACACCTTGTTGTTCAAGCTCCTGTACTCTCTTTTCAAGCTTGTCATATTCCTGCTGGTCAAAATAGCTTCTGTAAGGTGAAATTTCGTTCCAGTGATGGAACCAAAACAAGTCAGAAGCCCTCATTAAAAACCATAAATCCCAAGGTCCAACATAAGCATACCCATATGAAAAGGGACTTGAAAACATTCCTCTATTAATATTTATAAATATTGGCCTATTATTGGCAAATGTGTTAATTCGAGAGCTTCTTGTATTCATTGCATCTTCAAAGCGCATTCTCCTAGAGCTTGTTCCATAATCACGCTTGAGAGAATCTGTATATACCTTCTGCTGATCGGAATTTAATTTTTGCTTATAAGTGTTATAATTCTTGCCGGAAACTTGTTTTTTGTATGTATCCTGCATATAGGAATACTTTTTTGATGATGCTTTACTTGCAAACCCTTTAGCAGAAGTTGCACCTGAAGATGACCCACTGAAAGATTTTGTGCCTGGCTTACTCCTTGATGCGCTGCTTTTTGATTTTGAAGACGACCCAAACAATCCACTGCTTTTCTTTGCAGAGGATTTAGCAGAGCTGCTGAAAGACTTTGAAAATGACCTACTTCCACCAAATGACCTAGCTCTTCTCGCTTCAACTCCCATAGACGAGGTTATTACAAATACAAATATCAGAACTATTGCTAATACTCTTTTTTTCACAAATATCCCTCACATTTTTATCTAAAATTTAAAACGCATAAATAATAATATGCTATTAATGGTACGAATTATAAGCCCTTTAAGTCTGTTATAGCCGAATGAAATCTATTACCATTCCTAAACTAAGTGATGCATATAAAATCATAAAAAGTATGCTTGTAATAAATTCCTTCAAATATAATTTCCCTACTAAAAAATCTATTTTTGTAATTATACCATGTTTTAATTATATTTTATACTTTCAACTAAGAAAGAGAAAGTTGAATATATTAGTTATAAATGGAGAGATAGAAAACACTAGAGTATATGTATAACCAAAATAAAAATTTTTTATTATTTATAAAAAATGTATAAGTAAGGGCAAATAAGTCAAAACTATAACTGACCCCACAAAATACATTTTAACCCCCTAAAAATGCTCGGCTATATGCCGAGCATTTTTTATTAACATGAGTGCAATGTGGCTTAATAACTTCTAATCAACTTGACTTAATCGGGACTTAGCTGAAGGACCATTTTAGAATGTTTTAATATTACTTCATTTGACCTCTTGTATCCTTACCGCCAATACCGTTACTTCCTGTTATAGTTAACGAAATTACTGACTTTGGCGATAGTATCCTTGAACTATCTGTTGTAGATATTTTTTGTGCTACAATTGCAGGATCCAATGCATTTATCAGCACCCTTTTCGGAGAACTAGCAAAGTTTGCACCTGCATCCATTATTGCCTCATAATAGGATTGGCATGCCCCCGCAAAAATGCATAGCTTATCAGGATTAGGCTGGAAAGCTCTTGCTATTTTAACGGCTTCAATATAGTAAGATGAGTTAGCGTAACTCTCTAATAGATATATATTTTTTGCTCCTTTTTTTAAGCCATCATGTCCGGTAATAACCAATATATCCGGTCTATAGGCATTTAAAAATTGTTTTACTAATGAAGGTTGCTTGCTTTCACTTGCCAACTTTCCATAGCATTTTATACCGCTTTGCTTATAGAAATCCATGCATTGAACCATAAAGTCCTCAGCAGAGTCTATGTGCAAAATTTTTCCCGGCTTTTTTCTTATTCTTCTTAAAAAATTTTTAAATACAGGCACAGTACCTTCAATTGCCATTTTAGCCAGTCTGAGTTCATTATAAGCTCTTGAATAAGCATCTCTAGAGTCCTGTTTCACCAAGTCTTCAGCATTTGAGTCAGCTTCAATTCGTGATGAAAGCCCTCTTAACACATAACAATCAGACCCATTACAGTCACGTTTTATGTTTACTACCTTAAAGAGCAGATCACCACCATAAGACTTTCTAATCACAATATCTCCAACGTTAAATTTAGTCACAAAAATCACTCCAAAATCACCTTTTTAGTGCATAATATGCAACCAAATTTCATTTGGGAATTGTTTTATTATCTATAGTAAATTTATTATTTTAATGAAATAAATATGATATTTGTGTATATAATTCACAAATATTTTTGTATAATAGATTCATCTAATAACTTTAGTAAAAGTCAATAAGGTTGGTTTTCACTGTTTAGTAGGAAAATTAAGTTATTTGTTGACAAAGATAATTTTATGGGTATACTATACACATGAATATTTGTTCATGTGTAATTAATTATACTATTTATTCCAATAGCAATTTTTATTTATCAGCATGTAATTAAATTTTGTAGCTTACGTTCTACACCAATATTCAGAAAATAATGTTAATCTAGTAAATAAACAAGGTCTAGACTAATTGGTTCTTGTAAACGTATATTTGAAAATAGCCAAATCAAAATCTTGTATTAGAGAAGTTTGAGTATCTCATAACTTTTGTGCTATCTAGCACAACGAAAGGAATGTAGCTAATATATGAAAAAAGATGAGAAGGAAATTGAAAAATGTGAATTTCTATGCATACACAAAGACATAGTAGCTCAAGTATTAAGCCGCATGCCTGACGAAACCCAGTTATACGACTTAGCAGAATTGTTTAAGGTTTTTGGTGATTCCACAAGAATTAAAATACTATATGTCTTGTTTCAATCTGAAATGTGTGTTTGTGACATTGCTCAGCTTCTTAACATGGGACAATCCGCTATTTCCCATCAATTACGTGTACTTAAGCAAGCTAAGCTTGTGAAATACAGACGTGACGGCAAAACGATGTTTTATTCTCTAGCAGACTCACATGTAGTAACTATTATGGCTCAAGGGCTAGAGCATATTAGTGAATAGCACCGCTTTCATCTAGCCCTAATTTAGCTATCATTGTAATAGTTGGGAAATTCTTTTGTTAATACTTTGGGGGTCAACGGTTTTAACCAGCATGTCAGAAAGCGCATATTTTTGCTTTAAACTCATTATTCTACTTACACTCTGATTTATTCTTTCTATTGATATTTGACCATTTAAAACGGCATCCTGTATAGCTTTAATAACTGACTCTTGCTTGTAAAAATCATGGCAAACTAAAACTATATCACTACCTGCTTGAATAGACTTTACTGCTGCTTTACCTATATCATAATTATTTTCAATAGCCCCCATAGTAAAATCATCAGTTATAACAACACCATTAAAATTCATGTTTTTACGTAAGACCTCAGAAATGATAGTCTTTGACATAGATGCCGGATTTTCAGCATCTATCTTAGGTAGTAGGATATGAGCAATCATAATAACCTCTGCATTGTTTTCTATAGCAGCATTAAACGGAATTAATTCAAAGCTTTTTAGTCTTTTCAAGTCACTGTTTACCACAGGCAGACGTTTATGTGAATCTTCAGAAGTATCTCCATGCCCAGGGAAATGTTTAACAACCGAAATTATATCCTGTGATTGTAGTCCCATCATTGTTTGTATTCCAAGCCTAGTGACAATATTGGGTTCGCTGCCAAAAGACCTATCACCTATAACAAGATTTTTAGGATTGCTGTAAATATCAAGCACTGGAGCAAAATCCATATTAAATCCGTACATTTTTAGTTGTTCCCCAAGTATAGTTCCAACCTGATATGAGATAAATTCGTTATTGCGCTCTCCAATTTTCTGATTTGATGGAAGTTTTAGAAATTCATCTGGCATTCTGGAAATGCGCCCACCCTCTTCATCAATAGATAGAAATAACGGAAGTTTATTGACCGCATTAGTTTCTTTTAAAGAATTCAAGAGAGATAACATTTGATTAGAATTCTGTATATTCCTTTTAAAAAGAATAAATCCTCCCACATGATACTTTTCTATTAGCTGTCTGGAATTTTCATTGCTTAAATAGCCATCAACACCAACGATAACTAATTGTCCAATCTTCTCTTCTAAGCTCAACTTGGTTATTTGTTCTTCAATAGAATTATCAGAATCAAGTGAACTACTATTATTTCCTGGTTCTTCATTATCTGATGGTGTACTTTGCCCTGTTGTCAAACCAGCTTGTAAATTATTGCTTGTATTTGTTTGCGATATCTCAGAACTTCTGTTATCTGTATCAATTCTGCCTACAATAAAATCTGCAGAAAAATATATAACAAGCATTAGTATACTTAATGCTAATACTAACGTAAAAGGTCTTTTCCTTCGTTTTCTCATTGCTCCTCCAAAAAACTGATGCATTTGTATTTATGCTATACATTTGCTTTGTAGAAGTCAATAGTCAAAAAACATATGTGTTTTAGCCTTCCAAAAGAAATAGAACTATTTCTCTTAGGGCTTCTTAAATCTCATATTTCTCAATTAATTTCACCATTTTTTCTACTGTATTGAAGTTATCTAACAATAAATCACTGTCTTCAATAGAGATATCATATTCTTCTTCTAAGGCAACAATAACATCAATGCTTTTTAATGAATCAAGTCCCCAGTCTCTAAGGTCATCTGTCACTTTTAAATTTGAAAATTCCGCTATATCAACACCCATTGTTTTAGAAAAAATTTCAACTATTTTATGCTTACTTATATCCATATATATCCTCCCACATGGTCAAACAAATATACCAATAATACACTTCGAGTTTTCTAAGCACCATTCTTAAACAGAAAGGCAAATCCCCTTTTCAACCCTGGAAATATAGGAATTTATTTATCAATAATTTTCTTTTGTAAACATTTAAGCTCAGAATTACGAATGCATTCTTAGCACTATTAGATATATAAATTTCTATATGCTATATTACGGCTGAAACCTTGACAATATCAAATACGTATTTTTACTGTATTTGACGGTTTCAGCCTAATCAAGATAAACCTAATTTTATTTCAATAGCATTAGCTAAGTAATTAGTGTAGGCGATTAAGCCCTAACTGATTTATTTAGAAATATTTTGAATGATATCATCTAATTTTGAACTATAATCTTCAATTCTATCCCAGCTGTCAGAAGCAATAAAAGCAAAAACCCTGCCCATATATTTATCCTGACCTTCAGGTAATACTGTAGGTAGCGTTCCTGAGGTATATACAAAAGCGCCCTCTCTGCCCTCTGGTTTTAATAAAATACCTTTCTTTTCTATTTCTTGAATCAAATCTTCATAGCTCACAGGTTTTTCAGAAAACAATCTAAAATATCTAGATAATATTTTTGCGTCCTTTAATTGATTGCTAAGGAAGGAAATATATGTAGACAACGTAAACCTTCCGTTTATTTCAATAATTGGAATAACTACATCATCGGTGGTAATAATAGAATCAATTCCTGCAACTCCTGTATACCCTATTTCAAATAAGTACTTTCCTATTTTTTCACCGTACTGCTTGTAGGAACTCAAGATTTCCTCATCTAAATCGGGCGGAATTTTTGACCCTATATATACAGTGTCATTTAATAGCTGCTGCTTGATTGAAAATACATCCACTGTTCCATTTGGTGAGATATAAATCTGATAATTCAAATCAGCCTTTTTGTCGTACCATCCTTCAACAAGCCATTTAGAATCGGGCCTTTTCCGTGCAAAACGAGCAATTACACGTAAATTGGATTCAAGCTTCTCTTTATCAGATATTACATACAACCCTTTACCTGATGCCCCGTTAGGCTCCTTTATGATAACCTTTTTAAAATATGGCTGGCTGTTTGTTAATTTTTCATATTCTTCACGAATTTCATCAATAGAGTAGCATACTTTACCTTGACATACTGCAAAACCCAACTCTTCTGATACTTCTCTGTTAAATATCTTGTCATTGACCTTTGCTCCAATTTGCGAAGGAGCACCAAGTATCTTCAATCCAGCCATTTCAGCTATCTTTTCTTCCATGTATGTTACAGCGTATGGAGAAAAATATACATCCTCCCTTTGAGCTGCTATATTCTTAAGTTCTTCTATCAGTTCTATATCATTCTGTACAAGCTCTGAAATTGGAGTTAGTAAATCAGCATTCTTAGGTGTTAGTATCCTTGGTATTGAATACCCCATTTTTTTCAGTACATCTAAATATTCTTTGTCCGGGCTCTTTCTTAAAATGATTACATCCTGTTCTCTACAGATAAGAAGGTTCATTTCTTCAATTCTATTTACAATAACATCCTCGTTTCTGTCAACAACTCCTGTGTTCATATTACTCCAATACTTTTCAGCTCCTATATTACAAAGCCAAATTAAAACCCCCTTGCTCCTTTGGGTAGTTAAATATTGAATCAAATTGAATTCCTTGTCCATATACATATGAAAGTCTCTATTAGGAACTTGTATTCCTATAAAAACTTCTCTCCCCCCTCTCAGTTAAATGCTTTTAAACTATGTTTAGCTTTTATAGCCTTATTGTAAGGAATTAGCACCCTCACGTATCAGTGTTTTATTAATGATATTTACAATGCCTTCAGCATTACTATGCAGATAAAAATGTCCCCCCTCAAATACATAAAAGCTGCATTTTCCTTCTGTATATTTCTCCCATATACTCATATCTAATGCTTCTGATAGCGCATCCTCATTACCTGATAATATAGATATATTATAATTTAGCTTTTTAATTATTGGCTGGTAGCCTCCAGTTTCAAGAATTTTATAATCAGCTCTTAAGGTTTCCATAGCCTTTTGAAGTAACACTTCATATCTAAATAGCTTTTCAGGAATTCCGCCCATACTTCTAGCTTCCTGGATAAACTCTTCCTCTGGTAGTAAATAAATATTTCTTTCTTCCTTCTTAATGCTTGGCGGATATCTGCCTGAAAGGAAAAGATGTAAAGGCTGCTTCATCTCGCTATCCTTAATTTTTGCAGCCAACTTGTATGCTAAAATACTGCCCATGCTGTGCCCAAATATGGCATACTCGCTATCATCAGTATTTGCTTTCACAATACTAAAAATATCTTCAACAGCCTCCTGCATGCTGTCATAGTATGGCTCTTTACTTCTATTGCCTCTCCCAGCCAACTCAAGCATAATTAACTGTATTGAATTATCTAAATTGTTCTCCCACTTTTTATATATCATTGAGGAACCTCCTGCATAAGGGAGGCAAAAAAGTTTTATCTTATTCATACTAACCTCCATGCCGACTTTCGACATAAAAAATGGTAACGCTATCGTAGCGGTACGCAATTGCTATATCGCTCCATCAACACTGGCAAAAACCACTTGTGGTTTTTGAAGCTCGAAAAGGTACCATGTTTACACAAACTTTATTTTCGAGCTGATAACCTCCACGCCGACTTTTGGCACAAAGAAATGGTGAAGCTATCGTAGCGGTACGCAATTGCTATATCGCTCCCTCATCACTGGCAAAACCCACTTGTGAGTTACTATTTCTATAGTTTCTTATTTCCTATTTTGCACAATACTACTCCATTTCCTAAATCCTTAACCTCTGAATATTCATATTCTGTCACATCTGAACAATTTTGTACCTTCAACCAGTATACCTTTTTAGAAACTCTAACTGCCTCAAATACTAGTTTGTTTAAAAAGTTCTCTGTCAATACTATTCCTGCTCCAGCAATTATGTTCGTATTATATTCCTTTGTCTTGAACAGTGTACGAATACCCAGGCATTTATATGTACTAATATCTGGATGACTTTCCTTTGCCTTTAATATTAAATCCACATCAGATTCTATAGCTGCCGCACTTTTAAATATATCCAACAAGAATCCATCTTGGCAGCCAAAAACAATATTCTTTTCTGGCAGTATTTCCTCGGAAAGATATTTTACAGCATCTTCTGAAAGCAAGCTTGAGTATGGAGGCACTTTTTTCTGCTCTTCCCTATACTTTAAATAACTTATATAATCATCAATGAAGGCAAAAGTGCTGCAAGTGGAATAAAGCTCTACAACTTCATCCTGATGCTTGCTATAAAATAATCTCATGTTCATTTTCCCACTAATATGGTTGCTTTCTAAATGTCTCTCATGTGGATAATGAACGCCACACGCTTCTCTTGAGACTTTAAATTTCAATTTATTTTTATACAGTCTATACGCACATTCTACATCCTCTACTCCCCATCTTACAAAATCTTCATCAAAGCAACCTGCCTTAATTAATTCTGCTCTTTTAACAGATACATTATTTGTATAGAAAAGCATCCACGGAACAGGGATACTATTTAGGTCGTCGTTAATTCTAGAGTATACCAATTCTCTCATATCACAATAATAATCAGATTGCTTTAATTTTTGTATCATCTGATTTGGCCTGTTAAAATCAATGAATTCAGGAGTTGAATCATCTTCCTTATGTTCATAGCTAAATCCATAAACATAACCTATAACAGCATACTTTTCATCTGGATTATTTACATTATGAGCATTAAAATGTTCTCTGACAAAAGTATTTCCGACAACAATACCTGTATCGATAAATACCAGCACATCTCCTTTTGCTCTCTTTATCCCTTCATTTCTCGCAAGAGCAACCCTAAACCCTTTGTCCTCTTGAAAGTAGTATATTATATTCAGTTTATCCTTGTAGGATTCTACAACCTCTCTTGTATCATCACTTGAACCATCGTCAATTACGATAACCTCATATTCTCGACTAGGAAAATCCTGATCTATAAGTGATGAAAGAGTAAATTTTAAAATATTACTGCGGTTATATGTAGGTATAATTACAGATACTTTCATTTTAACCTCCTACGCCGGCCTCCGGCAAAAAATAATGAAACTGATAGTGGAAAAGACCTCTATTTCGCCGATATCTTCGACGAACTTTTAATTTATTTTTAAATAGAAAAATTTATTTCCTTTGAGTAAAATAAAGTGAAATGTCTGCAATTTGCTTTTTCTTTTCTATAATATTATTATGCAGTGTTTCTAGAATTTCAGTTGAAAATCCGCTTTCCTTCCACCTTTCGTATCTTATGCCAAACCCTGCAGCTTCCCATATTTCAGTGTTTTTTCTTTCATGGTCACCAAAAGGCTCCAGCATAACTAAAGGAGTTGCCGCTCCAAGAGAATCCATCATTGTCCCAGCACCCGGCTTTCCAATAATTGCCTTTGCTTCTCTGGTAACTTCAAATAATTGATGATATTGGTTGCTACTTATATACCTTGGCATTTCATCCTCTTTTATTTCAGCTAGCGGAGGAAATTCGTACTGTCCGTCTTTATTTCTAGTCCAGGCAGTCCAGTTTGGGTCAATCATGAAATATCTGTTTCCATTTTTCCTTCCTGATGCTTCAGAGATATCATAAGCAACTATATCCAAAGGAATACCCGCTTGCTCCAATTCAGGTATTTTTCCTTGATATGTGCCCATTCCCCATCCGCCGCCATGTATAAGGAATCTGTTATCTCTTTGAATGTAGGGTACAGGTGACTTGTCTGTAATAGCAATCTGATATTTTATGCTCCTATCTTCATAGCTATAAAGCCATACCTCCTCAATACCTTTGTTAAAATCAGGCATCATGTTTTTTAAGCTTTGCCATGATGGTGGTAAATCTACGTCTACATAAAGAATATAGACATTGATTTTCTTTGGTGCTATTTTAGCCCTATATTCCTCCAAAACATGCAACCAATGTCCTGAAAGCACTATGAAATCCTGTCTCTCTTCTTCTTCCCACACTTTAAGCAAATTCTCAACACTTTCAATATCCATACATTGTCTCATATCCATCTGTATTCGTGTTGACATAAGTGCTACAGCAAAATTCTTATGATAGGCTTCTTTACTCTTTAGAACTGATTTCTTCTTATCCTCTGAAATTAAGCTTTCAAACACATACACTTGCGAAGAAAAACCATATTTATCAAGACCTTTGCCTAATAATAAACCGGGTATATACAGCCCTAACCCAAACCCGGAACACAAAATGGTGAATTCATTCTTTCTCATTTTGCACTTCCTCACTTTATCCTTATAAAAAACTAATTTATATAGTAAACTTAGCTATTAATCAGCAAATTTATTTCGTTTTGCATCAATAAATTTTTCCATTTTCTCACGCTGCTTTTTATCTACTTTGAGCACTCTGTTCACGTCAAACAATCTTGTGAAGAAATCAAACTGCCAAATAGATGGTTCCTGACTTTCTACTGCATATTCATCAAGATAAGTTAAATCATCGGGCTTTAATGCATCATTTACAAAAGAAGGGATAATTTCACCAAACATAAGTTCAATATAATAGAAGTTATAATATACCACCTTGTCTAGGTTATATGATTTCACTCGTTCTACTAATAATTCCCAATCTATCTTGTCAAAGAATTTCTTAATATACATATATAAATCAGAAAATTTGTATATTTTTAAGTCCTTTATTCCATCAATATAAATCATAAGAGTTGCTTCCTTATATAAGTGGCAAGACAACTGAATAATATTGTCTATGTAGTCTAGCATATATGCCTTTACACCATTTACCTCAATGGGAACAGCTCTTTTTATCAAATCTCTTGTATCTACTTTATAAGGACAATTTCCTTTCCATAAAATATCATGGTTAACATCAACTTCAATAACTTTTGCAAATTCATTGTCACTATTCTTTAAAAACTCTTGTATTTCATGTGAATTCATCTGTTGCAATATTTTTACTTTTCTTGATGACTCAGTAATAACATTTGTCTTTTCGTCAAATTCTCCCTGTATGTACCCCAATGATTCCAGCTCTTTTGTAAGAACATTAACATCACTAAGCTGCATTATCAAATCTAAATCGTTAAAAATTCTAGCTTCAATGGCAGGATAAACTACACTTGCCAACAAGTTCCCTTTAAGAATGGGTACAACCAGATTGACTTTTTCAAACCTCTCCATTATTTCAGCTAATCTATCAAGATAGAATTTGTTTCTTTGTCCGTAAACATTCCATTGACTTTTACATAGTCGTTTAAACTCAGGCTCGCGTAAACCAAACAGATTATATTTATCTAAGTTGTAGTAAATCATATTTAATGTTCTATGTGTAATAGCCTGATATACAACCTCTGCCCAATTGAGGTCCTCATTTTCTACAATTTCCTTTAATCTTTCACTTTGTGGTTCTTCTACAATAACAGCAGTCATTAATACTAGTTGTCTTTCCAAAGATAATTCTTCTCTATGCATCTTTTATTTCTCCTTTTTTGATGTTATCTGTTCATATAAATCCTTAACATCTCTTTTGCTTATCTTTCCGATAACATTTCTGGGAATTGAATCTATTATGTACATTTCCTTTGGAACCTTTCTATCTTCAAGCTCACTCATGCACCATTTGAATAAATCCTTAGTCTTTGCGTCACTTTCCGGTTTTAGACATACAAGAGCTACTATTTTCTGTCCCAGCATTTCATCATCTACACCAATTACGGCACATTCCTTTACAGCTTCATGCTTTAGCAATACTTCCTCAATATCTATAGGATAGGCGCGGCTTCCACCTTGCATGATCATGTCATCATTTCTGCTTAAAACATAGAAACGTCCCTGCTCATCTTTGTAGCCAATATCTCTGGTTCTAAATCCTTTGTCAGATAATGACTCTCTAGTAACCTGCTCATTTTTATAGTAACAATCCATCATAAAATCGCTTTCTATATACACTTCACCAATCTCACCTGTATCAGCTTCACATCCATCATCTCTGTATACCTTTATACCGCATCCTCCCATTGGTTTTCCTATAACACATGGAAGTGTAATAACATCTTCGTGTTCTCCAAAGGTAACTCTTGCAGAAGCTTCTGATGTACCATATGCATTATAAATTTTTACCCAAGGAAATTTTTCTGCAGTTTTTTGGTAGATAGTGAGTGGATTTATCATTCCACCTATTAAGATTCTTTTTATTGAACTTAGATTAAATTCTTTAAGCTTTGGATAGTCAAGAACCTGTAATAGCATAGTTCTTACAATATAGAAATTAGTTGCCTTATGTTCCTCAATGGCCTTTAAGAAAATTGCCGGATGAAATACATTGTTTAAAATAATTATTGTTCCCCCACGGCTGATTGCCATTAGTACATCCCCTGAAATTGGGCTTGCCTGAGCCAGCGACCTTGGAATAATTGTTCTGTCATCACTGGTAAACCCCAAGTGTTCTGCAACAGATAGTGCATTTCCAACTATAGCATAATTAGATAATACAATAGCTTTTGGTGTTGAGGTGGAGCCCGAGGTAAAGCATATTCCAAAGGTATTTTCATTAATGCCACTTATTTCTCTTTTGGGTTTATCAGTGTATAGTGTAATTTCGAAATCTCCGGTTTCTTGTAACACCATAATTATTCTTATATTAGTTTCATCAATGTGATCTTTAATTGCATCATATCCCTTTTTGTCTGTAATCAAAAGCTCAATATCTGTATAGTTAATCAATTCTATTAGGGCATTCCCTCTAAACTGATATGATAGTGATACAAATGCTTTCTTGTTCTTATTCAGTGCCAACATACATGTAATAAACTCTACGCTGTTAGGTAAGTAAACCCCACCTATTTTAAAATCCCAACTTTTGATACTCTGTGAAAAATCAATAGCCTTTTCAGAAATTTGTCCATATGTATATTCCTTTCCATTGTATATCACCATAACATTGTTTAAATATTTCTGACAACTTTCTGCGAATAAATTCCAGGGTGAATAATCGGCTTCTAGCATATGAAAACTTCCTCCCCTACTTTTCATTAATATATTTGGATAGCTTATCAACTACAGTTTTTTCACAATTCCATATTATCCTTAATTGCTCGTCCAGTTTATCAATAGAATCCATTTTTTTAGTAATTGATACACGGATAATGAGATTTGCATTGATCTCCCAACTATCTGCTGCTTCTTTTAATAGATTTGTCAATTCATTTACCAGCTCCTCAGGCATAGAAGAACCAATCTCATTTATAAATGCACTAAAACGCTTTCTGCTTCTAGATAAGCATCTAAATAACGCACTATAATAATGTCTAAATAAATCCATCAAATGGGGTTCAGGGCTTTGGTGTTTTTTAGCAAGTAAATCTTTTCTGAACTCATCCAAGCTATCTAAACCGCACTTGTATCCAAGAAGCTCTCTCTCACCACGCATTCTAATGCAGCTTTCTTTAATAAGAGTTCTCCATCTATCCTCATTGTAAAAAAACTGTTCACTTTTACTAAATTCCATCCATAGATTTCTAATAGGTCTGCTCACTCTGCCTGAATTGTTATCGGAGCTTCTAGCTAGCTTTAATTCATCAATTGATATTTGTCCTACAAAGTCACAATTTGAAAATCGATACTTATCGAATATTTCCACATAATTTTCTTCTTCGTTATACCCTGTAACTACTACCGCATGCAATCCGTGTTCCCTGTGATAAGCCTTGTGGTAATTCATGTGATACATGTCTACTATTACAACAACTGGCATTTCGCTATCTATCAGTTCTTTCATACGGGAATAGGCAACATCCTGGTCATCCTCTATGTACCAGGTTATTTTAACCTTATCATCTTCGATACTATAACTATTATCTTTTTTTTGATTACTATAATAGGTTGTCGCTGGATAATTAACGTATTCTAATGAAATATTTAAGTCCTCTTCACTAAATTCAACTGACGCTGCATCCTTGTGAATGTAATTAACACCAGCAAATCCGGTTTCACTGTCATATACAAATGAAAGATAATCAGCAAGTATTATATCTGGGTTTAGTCCTAAATATGATATTAGCGAACCATAAGCATTTTGAAAGCAATCATTGGTATATGGCGTAAAATACATTGGAACATTCATTATAGAGTGTTTGCTCATTTCAACCTCCATGCCCACTTCAGGCAAGAAAATAATTAATCCTTTGTGTATAGCTACGCTTTGAAAATGACCTCAGCTGAGGTGGACATTTTATAACAGCTCCACCTCACTGACAAAACCGCTGTGGTTTTGAGTCTAGATAATTCACCATGTTTGCACAGACTCTATTTTCCAGTTGCTAGTTTCATCTAACTGGCAAAAACTGCTTGCGGTTTTTGAGGCTCGAAAATGCACCATGTTTGCACAAACTCTATTTTCGAGCTAGCCATTTAATTTCTCGTTAATATGATCAGCTATACTGCCTGCAGTTGAAAAAGATTCATATGTAAGAAAGCTGCTGTCAAAAGTAACATCAAATTGACTTTCTATGTCTACAAGCAATTCCACTAGCGCTATTGAATCTATACCGTAATCTTCTCTTAAGTCTCCGCTTAGTTGCACATTATCACCATCAAATTGGCTATAAGTCTGCACTAACTCACAAATTTTGCTTTCAATTTCACTTTTAGTCATAATAACACTCCCTCTGATAAATTAATATTTCATATTTTGCTTGTCATTTGATACTTAATATAGCTTGACTGTAACACCTTCATCTGTCTTTTGCCTAATATATTCTTCAACTGAATTTTTAATCATCATTTTTGTTTCTTCACAGCTTTCTAACGGAATACATATTACATTTGTTTCTTTTACTAGTTCCGGGTCTTTAAATAAGTTGAGATACTCTTTATGCATTTCTTCTAAGTAATACAGGTTTTCAGTTTTCAAAACCTTATTGCATTGAACTCTTCTATTAGGATGAAATAAAATCTTTCCTCTTCTTTCAATTCGTTCATAGCATACTTTAACGTCTACATCATAAAATAGGATTAAATCCGGTTTCCTTACAAACTTACTCACCCTTTTGCCTGTCTTTCGTTTTACTCCATTTGCAGTATCTCTTGTTTGTCCCGTATATATATAACGGTCGGCAATAAGTATATAACCCTTATCTAAGTATGGCTTGATTTCAAAAAAATAGTGTAGGAGAAAACTAATCCATTGCAAAATGCTATATATCCATGAAGTAAGTAAGTTCATTGAATGGAGTCTCTTTACGATTCTTCTGATTAAATAAATTGAATTCCATTCTATGACTTTTGTTTTGAATCCTCTGCTTAGCAAATCTCTGTATAAACTCTCTACACCCTTGCTTTTACCGCAGCCGCTTATCCCTTCAAATACGATTAGAATACCTTTTTGCCTGTTTATAGTATAGTTTTCTCTTCCCAAAACCTCACATCCATTATTATATTTTTAGCATATAAAAATTACTTATATCTCTCATTTACTACGCTAATACGCCCTTCTTCCTTTGGTGCCACAGTGCCCTTTTCTTTTATGTACTTAGCAAGAACATCCTTTAAAAGCTCTCCCTTATATAGCAGCTTCGCATCTACCATTTCTTCATAACCGTCTCCACCGTTATATAGATAATCATTTGTCGCAACTTTATAAGTCTTACTTTTATCCAGTTCTTTTCCATCTAATGTTTTAACACTTACAACACGTTCGCCTGCTGGTTTTGATGCATCAAAGGAAAATGTAATTCCAGAAACTTGCATGAATCCTCCATTTGCACCTGAATTGGGATACTGCATAATACCTCTTTCAAGGCATTCATATATGTCTTCACCTTTAAGCTCTATCGTTACTAGTGAATTGGTAAACGGTAACACTTTACCAATTTTATAAAGACTTATATCTCCCTCCGGTATACTTTCTCTAATACCTCCACCATTCATCAGCGCAATATCTGCCTTACCAGTTTCTCTCATTGCATCCGCTAGTAAATCTGCTAAGTTTGTCTCTTTAAATCTTAAATCTGATCTCATTCCATTTAATTTAACTGTCGCCTTACCAACAACTTCTTTACCTGCTTCCTTTGCTAGGGCCTCATATTTGTCAGCAACTTTTTTAACTTCTTTATCTGCTTTTGAATTATCTCTAGTATTTAAAGCTTTCCAAGCACACTTCTTTACCTTTCCATCTTTTAAATACAAGTCTGCCAATCCCACATGGGTTGTATATCCACCAGCTTCTACAAGATATGAATCATTTATTTTATCTGCCTCTTCGTATAAGAAATGATGATGTCCGCACAACACTAAATCTATACCATCCACTTTTTTAACAATTTCTCTGTCTACTTCATCACCGTTATGAGAAATATAAATAACCAAATCAGATTGTTCTTTTAAAGTAGGAACTATTCTTTGAGCCGTTATCATAGGATCCTCAATTACTATGCCCTTATGGTCTCTGCTATTTGTATCAGTAAGTGCATTTTTTTCTACAGTTCCAAATAAAGCAACTTTTAAACCTCCCATTTCAACTATTCTATATTCCTCATAAATAGGTTTACCGTCTTTGAGCACATTTGCACAAATTATAGGAAAATTTAAATCTGTTTTAAATTCCAATGCTCTGTCTATACCAAAATCAAAGTCATGATTTCCCATTGTCATAGCATCATAGCCCATTAAATTTACAGCCTCAACAACACCTTTTGCCTTATCTATATTTGCTTCATTAGTTCCATGAAACATGTCACCGCTGTCAAGAACCAAAGTGTTTTCATTATCATTCTTAATTTCATCTATATAATACTTTACCAACGGCATACCCATCATTACATCAACCTGATCTAACGTATAATATCCGCCTGATTCGTTGTCATAGCAAATATGTCCATGCATATCTGCTGTACTAACAACACTTACCTTCTGATCATAATATCCTAAACTCATAAGTACATCATTAAAATTAACATTCTTATAAATTAAAAAACCAGCAATTCCAACTAGAATAACACCTATCACAATCAAATTTGTATATTTTTTCATACTAACCTCCCACGCCTCATTCAGGCATAATATATAATGAAACTATAGGTGGAGAACCCTGCTTCGCAGAGGTACGCCTCTTTTTTTAACATTTTAGGTGGACTTTTTCTCATGCTAACCTCCCACGCCTCATTCGGGCGCAAATTATTGAAAAGCTTTCTGTGAAAATCCTCTGCTTCGTTGATGCACACAGTATGTTCTTACTACCTCCAATTTATCATTAACAAAATTACATCCTTTTTCACGCTCAAGACACAAATATAGATGAAGATATCTGTAAATGCCCTCTTCTTTGAAAAGGTACACTACCTTTTGCTGTATCCACATAAACTATTCAAAAAGCACTATGTTCATATAGACTATGTTTTTAGCTAGACCTCTTGTGGTTTGTTGTGGCTAGGCAATGCACTGTGTTAGCACTAACTTATTATCCTAACTGTTAGCTTTTATGCCGACACCCAGCAAAGAAATGATGAATTTACCATGGAGAATTACAGTTTGCAGAGGTGTGATTTTTAAAAGTTAAATCTAAAGTTTATATTTTCTATCATTTAAACTATCTTAGTTTCCTGCACTGGAATATCGCTTAAGACCCATTCTCCAGAACATATACACTAACGCAAACATTATAATTCCAACTAAAGGCGTAAGGTATAAAAAACCTCCCCAGAACATATCTAAGTCAGGTTTTCTTACAAAGTATTGAGCTGGGAAATAGCTAACAAAAGCAAATGGAACAACAAATATCAGTAGCTTTTGAACGAACCCTGGATAAAAGCTAATGGGATAACCAGCAAATCGTCTGCAATTAAAGAAAATCAAGTTTCTAAGGTTTACTGTTCTGATAGTCCAAAAACTAAAACAGGAGGATATCATAAACAAAGCTGCCTGTATTATAGCTCCACCAATTAAGGCTGATACATAATATGTAATACTTTTAAAGTCCCATACAATACCAACTGTGTTGTAGGAAAATAAAAACAGAATAACACCGACTGTTCCATGTCCTACAGTTGCCGGAAAGTCAATTCTAGCTGCTACAACCTGAAAAATTAACCCTAACGGCCTAATTAAATATCTATCCAATGTACCTTGGTAAACCATATCATCAAAGTCTCTAATTCCAGTGAAGAAAAATACAAATATGCTATATGACAGGAATAAAAAACTATATAGAAAGAACATTTCATGCATTGTCCATCCGCCAATTGTTACAAATCTGGTAAGAATCAAAAACATTATTACAATACTTACCATTTCTCTTACAAATATGGCTAAAGCTATAAAAAATCTATCAAATTTATACTCTAACATTGATTTTAGATTCATTTTAAAAAACATAAAAAGTATGTTTAGCAATTCTATCTTTGTATATGGTCTTATCTTTTCCATACTAACCTCCCACGCCCCATTTGGGCAAAAAATTATGGTATCACTATCGTGGAGGTAACGCACCTATTTCACTGCTTACATCCACATTCTTTCAAGCTAACCTCCCACGACCCATTTGGGCACAAATTATGGTATCACTATACGTCGAGGTAATCAGTTTCTTTAAAGCTACCTCCATACTGGCAAAAACCACTTGTGGTTTTTGTAGCTCGAAAAAGCACAATGTTCGTACAAAGGATTGTCAGATCCACAAAAAGCTGCTCGCAGCTTTTTGATATGCGAAGAAAGCGATGAACACACGAAATGGAAACTTCGCATTTTTGAAGCTAACCTCCCTGAACAACAAGTTTTTTTGTTGCTGCTTTCCAAATGAAATGGCCTATGACAGTAAGCAAGACTATCCAAAGTACCTGTTTCAAAAGAGCTGCTAATATTTCATTAGAGGGAGTCTGCCCAAGATATATAGTTATTGGTATATAATATATAGAATCAAAAGGTGTCAATTTTATGAAATTATATAACCAAGTTGGCATAAACCATAATGGGATTAGAGCACCTGATAATACGGCAATTAAAGCATCTTTAATAGTAACAAGACTAAACGTTTGATAGAACCAAAAAGCAGTTACCCATACAATAAAGTTCAAACAATATAGCACAAGATATCCCAAACATAGGCTTAATACAAAAAGTACAAACATAGACATTGAAAAGGGTGGCAAAAACTCAAAAAATAAAAGAGATATAATTATTGCCGGAATAAGATTCATCAAAATTTTAAAGCCTGCAGCACCTAAATTATACGAAAATACTAGCATTCTAAAGCTTATCGGCTTCAAAAGATCAGAAGAAATCAACCCATTTGTTATTTTGTTTTGTATGAAGTAATCGTCCATTATAAAAAAACTTTGCATTAAAAATCCCAGAACTATGTATGTAAGAACTATCTTTAGCTGTACACCACCATATGAACCGTCTTCACCATATATTGCCTTCCAAATAGCTATATTTACAAAAATCAATATCAATGTATTAATTAAGCCTGCATAGTAATCAGCGCGATACGCCAAGTTGTTCTGAAACGACTTCTTTGCTATCGCCAGATATGGTTTTATCATAGTCTATACCCCCCTCATATATTTCTCTGATAATGGATTCAATTTCTGGCTCTTTAATTGTCAAATCCAGAATGTTATAATTTGAGGTTAAATATGATATAACGTCTGATACCTGGACTTCATCTCTGTTAAATTGCATATGTTTCTTGTTATCAGCTTCTTCTAGCATTTCTACACCTTTTGGCAAAATGATATTAGTAGTATTTTGCGCAAATTCGGCTACTAATGTTCTCTTTTTCCCATATCTATCTTTTATCTGGTCAACTGTACCATCATATATGATTGTTCCATGGTCAATAATAATCATTCTCTTGCAAGTCTTTTCTATATCCATCATGTCATGTGTAGTAAACAGCATTGTAGTGTTCTTTTCTTTATTAACTACTTTTATAAATTCACGAATCTTTTCCTTTGCAACTACATCAAGTCCTATTGTAGGTTCATCAAATAGAATAACATCAGGATTATGTACTAATGAGGCTGCAATATCAGCTCTCATTCTTTGTCCCAAACTTAGCTGCCTAACTGGCTGTGAGATAAACTCGTTTAGTCCGAGAAGTTCATTAAACAAATCCATATTGCTCTTAAACACTTTATCTTGTATCCTATAAATACTCTTTAACAAATCAAATGTATCAGACACGGGAAGATCCCACCAAAGCTGAGTTCTTTGCCCAAAAACAACACCTATATTAGATGCAATCTTTTTCCTTTGCTTACTTGGTGACATGCCAAGAATGCTAATTTCGCCATCTGTAGGAGTTAAAATACCCGTTAACATTTTTACTGTAGTAGACTTACCTGCCCCATTAGGTCCTATGAAACCAACCATATCACCCTTTTCAATGGAAAAATTAATTTTTTCAACCGCTCTTTTCATTTGGTATTCAGGAATAATTAAGCTTTGAATTGACCCTAACAAGCCTTTTTTTCTAACACTCAGCTTGTAGTCCTTAGTTAGATTACTGACCTCGATAATTGGCATATTAACCTTCCTCTCATTTGTTAAACTTGAGTTATATCTTGAATTAAGAAACCATACTAGCTAATATTTGCTCTGTTTCTTTTTATTGACTTTTGTTCATTTTTCTATTTTGAAGTATCAAAGATTAGAATTTACTTAATATTTTTTATTATATTGAACAAATCTTTCATTTTATACATTATTTATAGTGATTATATAAAGTATTTTTATACTTTATATTGATTTTTTATGTTATTTTTTTTAAAATATTAATATATTAAGTCTAATTTTGTAATTGGAAGGATTATATTGCATATTTTTCAGATAGTATAAATATTAAACTATTAATATAAATATAATTTATTATTATTAAAAAATGTAATAATTTTCTATATTTTAGTTAATTAAAATAATTGTAATAACTGTTTTAATGTGTAAAAATATATTATTGCACTTAATTGCATCCCAGCCTATGTCTTGCATAACACTTTATTAATTGAGTTATATTAGCAATAATAACGTAGAAGGAGTACTAA
>JAEZIB010000148.1 GCA_023416275.1 Bacillota bacterium
TTGTTTTAAAAGACATGAGATATTTAATAAGCCTAGTACAATTGATACATATTCTATCATAGACAATTTATTATTAGTAGCATCTAGACATATAAAAAAATTTGATAATGGTTTAGTACATGGTAGATTCTCAAAAGAGGCTATACCTAGCAATTATTACATAAATACGTTGGAAGCGGCACATGATAAGTATGAAATAGGTATTATGAAAGCAGCCTTGATAAAGCTTATTCAAAAATGTGGAACTACAAACGATTTAGATTTCATAATTAGTTTAAAGAGTGGAAATGATTATTTAGCAAGAAATTTTGCTCAAGAGTTAGAGATAATCCATTGTGTAAAATCAAATATTGGTAGTAAAGTAAAAGCCGTAGTAATTAATGGTGAAGAAAACAAGCGCCAATCACTAAGTTTAATGTATGAAAATATGGATGCATTACTGGATTATGCAAGTAAGAGTTCAGAACCATTAAATGGGATTATTATTGATTGTTCTTTATCTACTGGTGCGGGTATAAAGGATTGTGTAACACATTTTAATAGTATGATTGAAGAAAAAGTAATTACCAATATAAATAAAATTGAACATGCATATGTATTATATGCTCATCAACATGATACTGATTTGCTTTTTGAAAAAGCATGTAAGATTAATAGATTCTTCGATATGGATGAACAGTTAAGAGCTAGTATTTTTCAAAATATAGCCTTAAAAACAGATAAAAATATTGGTATAAAAATAGTACAAAAAGAAATGAAAGATCGAAACTTGTTGAAAATTGACATATAAGAGTTTGGAGATAAATGTAAGGACTTTTTGATGTACTAAGATTTAATATAAACATATATAGGAGTAAACTTTGAAAACAATTGATGAAGTGATTATGTATAAACTTGATTTGTTTATTAACAGTTTTATTGTTAATAAATACGATTTGAATAATATCCATTGGTTTTTTTCGTTGTCTGGAGGAAAAGACAGCTTTACAATGGCTAAAGCAATAGAATTATGGTATAGTTCAAGAAGTTTTATTTTTAACGCGACAGGCATTTTTGTTGACCAGTGGGATGATAATGTTAAGGAACATATAAAAAAAGAGTTTAGTTGGCTAAATGAAGTAATTATTTTAGATGGAAAAAACAAAACTAGTCAGATTATTAGCGAGCTAAATGGGTACCAAGCTCCGTGTAGGAAGTGCTCTGATTTAAGGCATGATATTACTGATGAATTTTTGTATTCTAGAGTACATAATGGAAGAATAAACTTCTTGTGTAGAGGATTACATTTATCTGATATGGCGGTTAGTATGTTATGGAGATATATATGGGGTTGTAATCCATATGAGGGTTTAAAAGGTAAGGGCAAACCCATTGTTCACTTGTTTGACAATTCATACTTAGTAAAGCCATTATCCTTTGTGAGAGAATATGAAAGTCAAGAATTTGCAATGTTTCATAGTTATTTACCTGTAACCTGTGATTGTCGAGCTTTAAAATATCCAGGGAGACGTGATATTATTGAAGAGAGTGTTCTGAAATTCTATCGTTCTCAACTTTGGGAATTTGATATTTGCGGAGTTACAGATTTTCTTTTCAAAACCCTTTGCATTGATAGTGTTGATAATTTAAAGAATAATTCTAAGTGCGGTTTAGAGATTAAGGAATCAATTATTCCTATGGATTACTTTGATTATAGTATCAATCAATATAAGAAAAAGAACAAAGATATTTTAGATAAATGTAGTGATATTTTTGATTACAATACTACTTTAGATGAATTTGGATATGACTTTCTAGAAAACAAACCAATAAATTATCAATTAAAAAAAATTCCTGTACCTAAATTAATCATTAATGATGACTTGACTGAATTTGAAATACTTATGATTAGTACGTTAGGACCATTTTGGGGATTTATTGCTTTTAAAAAGGAGAGTAGAGATAGAATTATAGATTTACAATTTAAATTATATGGAATTAAAGTTGATATAAATTGGAGCCAAACAATTGACCTATTATTACTATATATAAACAGAGGTAAGCTCAAAAAGTTGAATACAATGGGCTCGAATCCATCATTGAATGAAGGTTACAGTTAATAATTTGATAGTTTACATACTAAACTGGTTCCTTAACTTCAAAAAATAAATTTGACAAAAGGGTAAGTTTCTGATATCATAGGTATGCAAAACAAGAAGAAGTTTTCCACTTCTCACCTAGTGAACATTTGATTTACAAGGTTAATATCAGTTCCTTACGTGAATACGTTCAAGACTTAGATATTATTGTGGATATTTCTTCTATCCACTTTTTTTATTGTATTTTATTAATATCGGGACTTGGAAAGTAACTCTTCCAGCCTATTAAATTTCGGAGGTGTCAGTTATTAGCAAAAATGAATTAATGATCAATGAGGATATTCGAGATAAAGAAGTCAGACTTATAGATGCTGATGGTACTATGCTTGGTATTGTGGCAATTAAAGAAGCTCAGATACTTGCAAATAATAAGAATCTTGATTTAGTTAAGATTGCGCCACAAGGTGTGCCGCCTGTTTGTAAGATTATGGACTATGGTAAATATATGTTCGAACTTGCCAAGAAAGAGAAAGAAGCAAGAAAAAATCAGAAGATCATAAATATTAAAGAAGTTAGATTCTCACCTTCGATTGAAGACCATGATTTTGAATTCAAGGTTAAGAATGCTTATAAATTCTTACAAAATGGAGACAAGGTAAAGGTATCTATCAAATTCAGAGGAAGAGAAATGCACTACACCTCAATAGGACATGAGATACTTGATAAGTTTGCAGAAGCAGTAAAGGATGTTGGAATAGTTGAAAAGAGACCAAAACTTGAAGGCAAAAGTATGATAATGATACTTAATCCAAAGCAGTAAGACAGGAGGAGAAAATTATGCCAAAGTTAAAAACACACAGTGCTTCAAAGAAGAGATTTAGAGTAACAGCCAATGGTAAGATAAAGTTTGGACATGCTTGGAGAAGCCACAGACTTGTTTCTAAGTCTACAAAAGCTAAAAAGCATCATAGATTAGGTGCTTATGTTTCAGACGCAAATTTAGCTACAATAAAGAAACTTATTCCATATAAATAAGAAGGAGGACATAGGGTTATGGCAAGAGTAAAGGGTGCGATGAGAACTCGTGCAAGACGTAGAAAAGTGCTAAAGCTCGCAAAGGGATATTTCGGAGCAAAGAGTAAACTCTTTAGAATGGCTAAACAAGCCGTTATGAAATCCGGAAATTATGCATATAATGATAGAAGATTAAAAAAGAGAGATTTCAGACAGCTTTGGATAGCAAGAATAAATGCTGCTGCAAGAATAAATGGTTTATCATATAGCAAATTTATTGGTGGTTTGAAAAAAGCAGGAATTGAACTTAACAGAAAAGTTCTTGCTGACATGGCAGTAAATGATGCTAATGGATTTGCTCAACTTGCTGAAATGGCAAAGGGTACAAAATAATTAAAATGCTAAAAAATATAGGGAGTCCTTAATAGGACTCCTTTTTAAATAGTTTGTAAAATTAGAAAGTTGAGCTGATACTCATTTAAATTTCGATGGCATTTTGTTTTTTAGCATGAGCCTCTGTTGAGCGAATATAAATTTTGTCAATACTTCTAAGTCACGAGAATCTATCTTTATGTAGTGAAGACCTACCATATATCGGTTGCTATCTTTGCGTAGAGAACGCTTTACTTGAGCAAGCACTCTGATTTTTGAGGTTTCTTCTAGGTTTAATAAAATATATAAAATGGTGCCTGCTTCAAGAGGGGCTTCAAGATGCAGGGAAATACCATTACTGCTTATATTTGAAGTTGAAGCAGTACTAAAAACTGCATTGCTTATATCAGGAAAATTAGCACTATCAGTATTGTAAAGATTTGAATCCACAATAGTGTATTTACAAGGGAGTGCTGTTTCTAACCTATAAGCTTCCCTACGTTGTACTTTGCTTATTTCACTGACAATAGTTATGTCAAATGCTTCAATGGGACCATTTTTTCTATGCCCCTTTACTATAGCACTAAAGAATAAAAAATCTTTACTCTCATCTAAAAAATATACAAATAAATCTAATCCTATATTAAGGTATTTAAACTTTCCTTCACTAATTGGAGCAGCGATACTAATGGTTTTATTATCAATAACATCAATTAATTGGCTGGTATAAGTGTTTGAGGAATCATTGCTGCTAGTGTAAGGTATCTTTATTTCAAGTTTAGTACCTATTTCTATTTTGTTAGCGTCCATTTAGTTATCTCCATAATTATATTTGTGCCTTGAATTAAAGATAAAACCCATATCATAGTATTGATACGTGTATGGATTTTTGTCATTTTACAGTTTGGTATTTTAACCTGATGTCCACGCCAGAATGGAGGCACAGAAAAATGATATGACGTGGAGAAACCCTGATTCGAAGAATCTTTTGCTGATATACTTATTATTTTTGGTTAAAATACTATTTGAATTAAAATATAATTAGTTTGTGAAATTATTTATTAGTCTAAATACTAATGAAAATGTCACTGATTACATTATATGTTATAACAAAATATTTTTCATTATAAAAATTTTAAATTAACGAAATATTTAAATTTGTAGAATAATTATTTTAGTAGCTAAAAGGATAGAGTGCTTCATAGAGAACATACAACCTTGACTGTTCTTGAAAAAACTGTTATTGTATTTCTATAAAGGGAGTTTGTTTGACGTATTTATGAACTCTGTTAATAAGTCAATTATAGTTGAAAATATCAGCTTTAATATGTTTTTGTGGGAAATACTTAGAGTTTGCTTTAAACACAATTTGTGTTGTTTTTGTTAGGAGATTTTTTAATTATGAATTCCAAATTACAGGATAAACATACCGATAGCCTTTTTGATGCTATCTTACTTTTAGAGAATAGAGAAGAATGCTATAAATTTTTTGAAGATATTTCTACAATATCTGAGATTAAAGCATTAGCCCAAAGGCTTGAAGTAGCCAAGATGCTTCGAAACAAGAGAACCTATACTGATATAAGTGAGCAGACTGGAGCTAGTACAGCAACAATTAGCAGAGTAAATAGATGCTTAGTTTATGGAGCTGATGGGTATAATCTTGTTTTAGACAGACTAGAGGAAAAGGATAAGTAGCATACATGATGTTAAGAAAAATATTTTTAAGCATATTAATATTGTCTGCTTTTGCTTCTGAAGGTGGGGTTTCTTATTCTGAGGAATTAATTAATTACTACTTGGTTAATCTTACCTATTTTGATGTAATGCAGGACAGCCTAAATGCTGTCTCTGATTTTAGTATAAAAAAGACAGATACAGCAGAAAAAAAGGGAACGCCAGCTGCTTTTTACAAAATGATTTCTCAGGATTCTATTGACTCAAAGGCTCCAAATGTAAATAATGGTTCAGTACCTTTATGGATATTTTCAGCCACTGCATGCTTAGCTGTCATCATTGTTGTATTTATTTACTTAAATAAAAAATTATTCATTTTTACAAGACGTGATTTTTTGTGTCTTGCAGATTCTTCGCCACCAGCTTATTGCTGATTTCTTTTTTTCGATTTATCATACAATTTTATAGGGGATTGGTTTGTCAGAAATATGCTTGGTATTGCTTATATAGCTTTGAAAAGTAAATTTCTTGTATTTATGTATTTATTATTAAATATTTGAATTTATATTTATAAAAGTTTAAAGCTGTGTGTAGATTAAAATCAACAGCTTTTAAAATAGTTAGTATGCTTATTTAATCAGAGCTGTTGTGTTGTTAATAAAAATAAACAAATCAATGTATTTGTGAATGGAGAGTATAATTATGGGAATTAAAAGTATCGTTGAAAAAATAATAGGATCATACAGTGATAGAGAATTAAAGAGAATTTATCCTATTGTTGACCAAGTAGATGAGTTTGAACCGTCAATACAAAAATTGACAGATACTGAGTTGAAGGCAAAAACACCAGAATTCAAAGCTAGATTAGCTAATGGTGAATCACTGGATGATATATTGCCAGAAGCATTTGCTGTAGTGCGCGAGGCATCAAAAAGAGTATTGGGCATGAGACATTTCCGAGTTCAGCTCATTGGTGGTATTGTTCTCCATCAAGGAAGAATATCCGAAATGAAAACAGGTGAAGGTAAAACTCTTGTTGCTACATTACCTGTATACCTTAATGCTCTTGCTGGCAAGGGCGTTCATGTTGTAACTGTAAATGATTATCTTGCGAGACGTGACAGTGAGTGGATGGGAAAGGTTTACAGCTTTCTAGGCTTGACAGTTGGTTTGATAGTACATGACATGGAAAATGAAGAAAGGCGTGCTGCATATAACTGTGATATAACCTATGGAACAAACAATGAGTTGGGATTTGACTACCTTAGAGATAACATGGTTATTTATAAGCAGGATATGGTTCAAAGAGACTTGCACTATGCTATAGTTGATGAAGTTGACTCAATCCTCATAGATGAAGCAAGAACACCTCTTATAATTTCAGGTCAAGGAGACAAATCCACAGATATGTATAAGAGAGCGAATTCCTTTGCGCTTACATTAAAGGCAAAGGTTATTAAGCAGATGGATGATAAGGTTGATACCGATGAAATGTTTGATGAGGACTATATTGTTGATGAAAAGGCACATACAACAGTAATTACTACAAATGGTATTAAAAAGGCAGAGAAATATTTTGGTATAGAAAATTTATCAGACCCTGAGAATATGACTATATCACATCATATTAATCAAGCACTTAGAGCACACGGCTTGATGAAAAATGAAAAGGATTATGTAGTTAAAGAGGGAGAAGTTATTATTGTTGATGAGTTTACCGGAAGAATGATGTACGGAAGAAGATATAGTGATGGTTTGCATCAAGCTATTGAAGCAAAAGAAGGTGTTAAAGTTGAGAGAGAAAGTAAAACTCTTGCAACAATAACCTTCCAAAACTATTTTAGAATGTACACAAAGCTTGCTGGTATGACAGGTACAGCTCAAACAGAGGAAGATGAATTTAACACAATATATAAACTGGATGTAATAATTATTCCTACAAACAAAGAGTTGGCAAGAAAAGATCTTTCTGATGTTGTTTATAAAAATGAAAAAGGTAAATTAGATGCAGTTATAGAGGATATTGTAGAGTGCCACAAAAAGGGCCAGCCTGTGTTGATTGGTACTATTTCTATTGAAAAATCAGAATTACTTAGCTTGATGCTAAAGAGAAAGGGAATTCCTCATCAGGTATTAAATGCAAAGTATCACGATAAAGAAGCAGAAATCATTGCTCAGGCAGGTAAGTTTGGTGCTGTTACTATTGCTACTAATATGGCAGGTAGAGGAACAGATATTGTTCTTGGTGGTAATGCTGAACATATGGCTAAGCAAGAAATGAGAAAGATGGGATATCCTGAAGAATTAATTAGTGCGTCCACAAGCTACAATGACACAGATGATGAGCTTATTTTAGAGTCTAGAGAAAGATTTAGCAAGTTAAATGAAAAATATAAGGAAATTACCAGTGCAGAACGTGAAAAGGTTTATGCTGCAGGTGGACTTCATATAATAGGTACTGAGAGACATGAATCAAGGCGTATAGATAATCAGCTGCGTGGTCGTGCCGGACGTCAAGGCGACCCGGGTTCTTCAAGATTTTATATATCCTTGCAGGATGATCTTATGAGGCTATTTGGTTCAGAAAGATTGACCAAGATTGTAGAGACTTTAGGACTTGAAGAGGATCAGCCAATAGAACACAGTATGCTGACAAACGCTATTGAAGGTGCCCAAAAGAAGGTTGAAGGAAGAAACTTTGATATTAGAAAGAGAGTTCTGCAATATGATGATGTAATGAATACTCAAAGAGGAGTTATTTACGAACAGAGAAGAACTGTTCTTAATGGGGAAAATCTCAGGGATTCATTTATTAAAATGTTTGAAGGCATCATAGATAATGTTATTGCTACCTACTGTGCTGAAAGCCAATATGCTGACATGTGGGATTGGGAAGCAATGATAGCATATCTTGAAAGTGTTTTCCTACCACAAGGTGCTTTAACTATAAGTAATGAAGAGCGTAGCTCCTTTGATAAGGAAGACTTGAAAGAAAAACTTATGGAAATTGTTGAAAAAATATATGAGTTCAAAGAGGCTGATATTGGAGTTGAACTCATGAGAGAATTAGAAAGAGTAGTTCTGCTAAGAATAGTTGACCAGAAATGGATGGATCACATAGATGCAATGGATCAATTGAAAAATGGAATTGGTCTCAGAGCTTATGGACAGAGAGATCCAGTTGTTGAGTATAAATTTGAAGGTTATCAGATGTTTGAAGAAATGATAAAGAGTATACAAGAGGATGCAGTTAAATTACTTGTAAGATCAAGAATTGACAGGGAACATGCACCACAGCGTGAAAAGGTTGCAGAACCAGTGAATGCTAGTCATGGAGATGAACCAAAGAAGCCTGTTACAAATAACAATAGAGTTGGAAGAAATGACCTATGCCCATGCGGAAGCGGTAAAAAGTATAAAAAATGCTGCGGAGCAAATGAATAGTAGGTATTCAAGGCTTAGAAGAATTAGTGGTACAAAGTTTGACGTGTGATTAAAGTTAACTAAAATCTGTTTGACCCATTATGTCGGTCAAGCAGATTTTTTTTGTGCAATCAAGCAAAAGCATATTACTCAATTGTTCTATATAAATTTTACTAAAAGAATTTTATAATAATTTTCCATGGATTTATCAGAAATTTAGATATAATAACAATTTTTTTGATAAATTGAGTGTAATAAAAGTCGTAAACAAATGACAAACAAGTAAAAATATGTACATGGCAATTCAAATATACTGTTTTATATAATATAAGTATATAATTCTATAAAATTATATGTGTTTTGCCACTATGTTGAAAAACATGAAGGAGGTAAAATTATGGCAAGGAGTGTTTTCTGTTCTGTGTTATTCAAAAGGGTATTTTTTAAGATTATTTTGTGTAATAGTATTTTGTTTTGACATTGTCAATCAGGTATTAATGAAAAACAGTATTTCTAAGCTAAACGTTTAACTCAGTTCACTATGACACTTTTAATTTTTGTGTATGGGAACTTCATTTTTTCATGAAACAAGGGGTTATTGTTTTTATTAAAACATGAACTCTTGATATAAGCAATTTATAAAAATCAAAAGTGTAACTTAGTTTACACAAATATTTATTGGGGGGTAAAAAAATGAAAAAAGCAAAAAAAATGTTAGGTCTTTTAACTGCGGTATCACTATGTATTCCGACATTATGTTATGCGGACAATCCAATAGTACAAACAAATTACACGGCAGATCCAGCACCAATGGTACACGGCGATACTTTATATCTTTACACAACTCATGATGAAGATACAATTGAAAACAACTTCTATACTATGAAAGACTGGAAATGCTATTCAACAAAAGATATGCAAAACTGGACTGATCATGGCACAGTTTTAGGTTTAGCTAATTTTAGCTGGGCGAAGAGTGATGCGTGGGCAGCTCAGACTGTAGAAAGAAATGGAAAGTATTATTGCTATATACCAGCAACAAGAAAAACTGGAGGCTATGCAATCGGTGTTGCTGTATCAGACAGCCCTACAGGACCATTTAAAGACCCTTTAGGAAAGCCTTTAGCTGAAAAACACGGTGGACAGGATATAGACCCAACATGTTTTATTGATGATGATGGTCAAGCTTACTTGTACTGGGGAAATGGAAACCTTTACGGTGTAAAATTGAATAAGGATATGATTTCATATTCAGGTAGTATACAAACATTTACAAAACCAAATGGATATATAGAGGGACCATGGGTTTACAAGCTAAATAATATGTATTACTTGGTATATGCAGGTATGGGCAGTAACGGTGAAAACCTTCAATATGCAACAAGCAATAGCCCAATGGGACCATGGACTTCCAAAGGAAGTTTTATGGGTTCTAAAAATAGCTTCACAAATCATCCTGGAGTAGCGAGATTTAATGGAAATGATTACATGTTTTATCACACAGGAGATCTTCCTGGTGGAGGAAGCTATCACCGTTCTGTATGTGTAGAACAATTCAAATATAATTCAGATGGAACAATACCAACTATCCCAATGACTAAAAATGGACCAGCTCAGATCAAAAGTCTGAATCCATTTGTTAAAACTGAAGCTGAAACATTTGCTTGGGGACAAGGTGTTGAAACAGAAGTATGCAGTGAAGGCGGAATGGATTTAGCTAATATTGAAAATGGTGATTATGTAAAAATAAAGGGCGTTGATTTCGGTACTGGCGCAACATCCTTTGATGCAAGAGTTGCTTCAGCAACTAGTGGCGGAAATATAGAAATTCGTTTGGACAGCCTAACAGGTACATTGGTTGGAACTTGTGCTGTAGCAGGAACTGGCGGTTGGCAGACTTGGGTAGATAAAACATGTAAAGTAACTGGCGCTACAGGAACACATGATTTATACTTGAAATTTACTGGTGGAAGTGGTTTCCTATTTAACTTAAATAGCTGGAAATTCAACGGCGCTCCAATACCAACAATCAAATATGGTGATGTTGATGGCAGCGGTACAATCGATGCAATAGACTTTGCGCAAATAAAACAGTATTTACTTGGATCATCAAAAGATTTCACAGCAGACCAAATAAAAGCAGCAGACGTTGATGGCAGCGGAACAGTAGATGCAATTGACTTTGCGCTAGTAAAACAGTATTTGCTTCGCATGATTGATAAATTTCCTGCAGAGGTGTAACCCTTTGCAATTATAAGGAGGAAGATTAATGTTCAAAATGACAGCTATAAAGAGGTGTTTTGTAGTAACGCTCTCTTTCATAATAATGATGTGCAGTATTGTAACATTTAATGCATTTCCAGTAGAGGTATCAGCAGCAACTACGCAGGCAGCCTATTATGTAGCACCGTCGGGAAGCGATAGCAATCCTGGTACAATTGACGCACCTTTCCAGACTATTACAAAGGCTCGTGATGTAGTGCGTACAATAAACAAAAATATGACTGGTGACATTTATGTTTATTTAAGAGGTGGAGATTATCGTATTAATAGTACCATTGCTTTTGGAACAGAGGATTCTGGAACAAATGGCTTCAGAATATACTACCAAGCATATGAGGGTGAAACGCCTGTAATTAATGGATCGACAAAGGTAACAGGATGGACTAAGCACAACGACAACATATATAAGGCTAGTCTAAACCGTAAAACAAAATTGAGATATCTTTTTGTAAATGACAAGAGAGCTCAAATGACTAAAAAAACAGTTAAAGCCCAAGGCAGTTATGGAACTTATTCTATAACAAAAGGACAGGCTAGTTGGGCTTGGACAAGCGGTAGTAATAGTGATGGAGTAAAGTATAATACATCTGATGTACCAGAAATTAAAAACAATAAGGATGATCTTGAGATAGTAAATGGTACTACATGGAACGAGAACATTGTTTGCACTAGGGATGTCATTACATCTGGGTCTTCTAGAGTACTTCTTTTGCAACAGCCTTACGGCTCAATAGCACAATTGCCTGGTTGGGGTGCAGCTTTTACTACAACTAGTACTCATACCATTTATAATGCATTCGAGTTTTTAAATTCTCCAGGGCAGTTCTATTTTGACAAGACTACACAAACACTTTACTATTATCCACGCTCAGGTGAGAATATGGCAACTGCCGATGTTGAGGCTCCTTTTGTAGAAAAGCTTATTGATATTTCAGGTAAGTCAAACTCAAGCAGAGTCAAGAATATAACTTTCCAGGGAATAACATTTGCAAATACAGATTGGAACCTAGTTAAAGTTGGAGATTCCTATGGAAGAACTACCTGTCAGAGTGCAGATGCGTTTATAGCTTATTACAACGGTAATTGGCATGATACCAAGTACACTCTACTTGATACATATCCAGCAATAATAAGCCTAAATAGTAGTGATTCAGTAAACTTTACTAGCAATGTAATTAAACACAGTGGTTCTGATGGTATAACAATGATAAATGATGTTATAAACTCAAACCTTATCGGCAATTACATCTATGACATTACTGCAAGTGGTATCACTGTAGGACATCCACAGCATGTATATTTAGGTGACGGTGGACAAAATCAGAAATATGCTCCAGGCATAGAAGGAATTTGTACAAATAACGTAATAAATAATAATATGTTATGGGATTGTAGTACAGCTCCTGGCTTTGGGGGATGTGCTGGTATAACAGCATTCTTTGTAAATAAACTTAAAATAACACAAAACACAGTCCACACAACAGGCTATAATGGTATTACATTAGGCTGGGGATGGTGTAATTTTCAGGACTCAACTACATGTAAGGACAATGTAATAAATAACAACCGTATATATAATGCATTAAACAGACTTCATGACAGTGGAGCAATATACACTATAGGACAAATGCCTTATACCACTATCAATGAGAACTATGTAAAGGGTATTCCAAATAATTCAACTGGACCTACTTATGGATTGCATAATGATGAAGGAACTACTTATGTAACCGAGAATGATAATGTATTGGACATTGATCCTGGCGTAACTTACACTATTAACTGTGAGGATTATGGACAAAAACATCACTTAACAATCTTAAGAACATATGCAACTGTTAGTAAAATGGGTAAAAATCCTCCAAACAGTACCATTGATCCTATAATTGTTGTTCCAGACAATGTATGGCCTATGAATGCGTACAATACATGTGTGAAATCTGGAGTTCAGGATGAATACAGAAGCATTGTACCTGAAAACGTAATTCCAGTAGCGGATTATGTGTTCCCTGCAAGCTGTCAGGCATCAGCAGGAGATGTAATCAATATTAGAAGCAGCGGAAGTGCTTCAAATACTGTATGGTTTGCACCATCTGGCACAACTAGTTTTGCTCAGGGCGCAAGCATGACTAAAGCAGCAGGAACAGCAACCACTATTGTAGCTCCTACAAAAGCAGGATCCTACAAGTTGTTTGTTGTAGATGCACAAGGTAAAAAGCTTGGTGAATCTGCATGCTTAGTAAGAGTAAAAGGAGCACAGATTGAAGCTGAGAATTTCTCTTCTCAGTCAGGAATTGATGTTGAAAACTGCTCTGAAGGTGGAAAGAATGTTGGGTTTATTGAGAATGGAGACTATGCAGTTTACAATAATATCAATTTCAACAATGGTGTTACAGACTTCCAAGCAAGAGTAGCCAGCAACGGTGGTGGAGGTAATATCGAAATCAGACTTGATAGTATTACAGGTCCATTAGTAGGAACTTGTAAAGTCACTCCAAACGGTGATTGGCAGACTTGGACTGATGCAGAATGTAAGATAACTGGTGCTAGCGGAATGCACAACGTATATCTCAAATTCACTGGTGGAAGTGGATATTTATTTAATTTAAACTGGTTCCAATTCGTCAATTCGATACCTGAGCCACCTAAAACAATTGCTGGAGATCTCAATGGAGATACCGAGATTGATGCTACAGACTATGCATTAATGAAAATGTATCTTCTTGGTTCTGTTACAGACTTCCCAGCAGAAAATGACCTTGAGGCAGCGGATTTAAATGGTGATAAGGTAATTGATGCAATTGACTTTGCTGTATTTAAGCAATATCTGTTAGGAATCGTTACTACATTGCCACACATAAAATAATATATTTTGCATTTAAGATATAGAAATGTGGCTGTGCATTTGTCGGTTATGATGGCTATAATGCCATCCTGACCCAAATGCACAAGCTATTTTATCAGAGTAACTTTGTAATGTTATATCTACTGATGTAGATACAAAGGATATAGAATTAGGAGGGATGTGGATTATGAAAAAATTATCTGTGTTTTTAGCAGGAATTATTTCTTTAACGATGCTTCAATGCACAGTATTTGCGGCACCATTAATTGATAATTTTAAAGAAATGCCGATTATAGAGCCTTTATCCTCTTCATGCTGGGGTGCTCAGGATGTAGGAGCTCGTGACCAAGCAAATGGTTTGGAAGACAGAACAATGTCAAAGTATTGTTATTGGGATGGTGGAATCATTAAAGGAGAAGATGGTACATATCATATGTTTGCTAGCCGTTGGGATCAAAGTGCTGGTCACAACGGATGGTTTGGCTCAGTAGCTGTACATGCTACAAGTAAAAGTTTATATGGACCTTATACAGACAAGGGATTGATTTGGCCAAATGATTTAGGAGGAAAAGGTCACAATGTTGTTCCATTTGTATTGAAAGATGGAAGATATGCTGTTCTAGTAAGTGAGACTAGAAGACCTGCAGTTATTTTTGTATCTAATTCTTTAGATGGACCATGGTCAAAGCTAGGAAGTGTCTCCATAGCTCAAAATCAATATTCAAACCTTTATACAGCATCCAATGTTTATATTATGCTTCGCCCAGATGGACGTTATGGACTAATTGGAAGAGATGCAGTAATAGGAATTGCTGACAATGTATGTGGACCTTACACTATTCAGGGAACAAATATTTTTGCAAGTACTCCAGGTTGCCCAACAGTTAACATGGAGGATCCTTGTATGTGGTATAGCGGTGGAAAGTATCATGTTACTGCCAATAAGTGGGATACTCGTAAGGCCTATCACCTTACCTCCAAGGATGGCATAAGTAACTGGAAGCTTGAGTCTGGAATTGCTTATGATCCAACAACAAACTTTTTACGATACACAAATGGTACCGTTAATCATTGGAATAAGATAGAACGTCCAAATGTGTACATGGAGAACGGACATGTTGTTGCGATGACATTTGCAGTTATAGATGTTGCTAAAGACAAAGATGTTGGCAATGATAGACATGGAAGCAAGGTTATTGTTGTTCCTTTTGACGGTGAGAAGTTGGATGCTGGAAGTGGACCAATTTCACCGTATACAAAGGTTGAAGCAGAGAGATTCGACAGCCAATCGGGAATCCAAACAGAAACCTGTTCAGATACTGGTGGTGGGGATAATGTTGGATATATTGAGAACGGCGATTATGTCGTTTATCAAAATGTGGATTTTGGTGATGGTGCTACAAGCTTCCAAGCGAGAGTTGCTAGTAATAATGCTAGCGGAGGAAATATTGAGATCTGGCTAGATAAAGCTGACGGTACTAAGATAGGTACTTGTGCTGTTACCAGTACTGGTGGCTGGCAGACTTGGGCTGATGTTAATTGTAATATAGAGAAGGTAAGTGGGAAACATGACCTATATCTGAAATTTACTGGTGGTAGCAGTTATTTGTTTAACCTTAACTGGTTTGTATTTGGTAAAGCGGTGGTACCTACAACTATTGTAGGAGACCTTAATGGAGATAAAGGAATTGATGCTACAGATTATGCATTAATGAAAATGTATCTTCTTGGTGCTATTACAGATTTTCCAGCGGAAAATGACCTTGAGGCGGCTGATTTAAATAGTGACAAAGTAATAGATGCCCTTGATTTTGCAGTATTCAAGCAATATCTACTTGGGACTGTTAAGGAACTGCCATATAAACCATAAAGACAGCGTACAGTTAATTACAAAGAACATGTTAAAGTATGCCTTAAAGAACGTGAATATCATGAAACAGAGTACACATAAAGGCAAAAATAACGTGGATTTTACAAAAATCATTAGATACCGGCGTAGCGGCTATGAAAATTCAGAACTGTTACGTCGGTATTCAACTGTTTACCTAAAATCAATAATTATCTTACAACCACAACAATTGCTAAACTTTCAAT
This sequence comes from Bacillota bacterium, assembly GCA_023416275.1. Classification (GTDB taxonomy): domain Bacteria; phylum Bacillota; class Clostridia; order Acetivibrionales; family DSM-1351; genus Ruminiclostridium. Next base: position 15,787 of record JAEZIB010000148.1, read on the forward strand.
TATTGACATCATAACCTCAGAAATATTATAATTAATACAAAAAACGAATAAAAATACAAATCATGCAACTGGCGGAAAAAATGAAGAATCATTTATGAATAATCATATAGGGAGCATGGTGGGAAAAAATATCGACCGCCTGGGTAGAGCATTTATTTTACTCAGGTGGTTTTTTTATTTTATTTAAGCAAGTTGATTTTCTAATATCAAATAAAAAATAAGTAATAAATTTAGGGAGGCTTTACAAAATGTATGAACTAAAATATGGCTGTAATCCAAATCAAAAACCAGCCGAAATTCGCTCAATTGGTGGAGAACTGCCATTCAAAGTACTCAATGGAAATCCTGGGTATATAAATTTTATGGACGCATTGAACTCATGGCAGCTAGTCAGGGAGCTGAAGAGTGCAGTGAATATGCCTGCTGCTGCTTCCTTCAAGCATGTTAGTCCTGCAGGGGCGGCAATAGGCTTGCCATTAACTGAAGAACTCAGAAAGGCATATTTTGTTGAAGATATTGAATTATCACCCATTGCTTCAGCATATGTCCGTGCAAGAGGAGCAGACAGCGTATCCTCATATGGGGATTGGGCAGCGCTTAGTGATGTTGTGGACAAAGCAACAGCACTAGTATTGAAAAGAGAAGTATCGGATGGAATAATTGCGCCTGGATATACAGAGGAGGCTTTGGAAATTCTTAAGCAAAAGAAGGGCGGCAAATATAACATTATAGAAATAGACCCATCCTATGAGCCAGAAGAAATAGAAAAACGGCAGATATTCGGAATAGAGTTTGTACAAAAACGCAATAAATATGTTCCAGGCTTTGGGGACATTACAAATATAGTAACTGAAAACAAGGATTTACCTGATGAAGCAAAAAGAGACTTAATACTATCAATGATAACACTTAAATATACTCAGTCAAACTCTGTCTGTTATGCACTAGGAGGTCAGGTAATAGGGTGCGGAGCTGGTCAGCAGTCGAGAATACATTGTACAAGGCTTGCAGGTGATAAAGCAGATATATGGTATTTAAAGCAGCATCCAAAGGTATTGAGCCTTAAATTCAAAAATGGAGTTGGAAGACCAGACAGAAATAATGCTATTGATTTATTTGTCAGAAATGATATCACAGAGTATGAATTGAATATGTTAAAGGACGTTTTGGAATCTGTTCCTGAAAGACTTACAGATAATGACAAGAAAGAATGGCTTAAGGGCTTGACAAACGTGGCTTTGGGTTCAGATGCATTTTTTCCCTTCAGAGATAATATTGATCGTGCAGTAAAAAGCGGTGTCAAATATATTGCTCAAGCAGGCGGATCGCTAAGAGATGACATAGTTATAAAGGCTTGTAATGAGTATAATATTGTTATGGCTATGACAGGTGTAAGACTATTCCATCACTAAAGCTGAAGAAATGGAACTATTCAGCCTATTAGTATTATTAACTGAGTCTATGGGTGTTCAAACTTATCAATGGCTTGTTGCCAAAATAATTGCATGAATCAGTAATGCTTCAAAATTTAAAAATACTGCTGTAAATTCAGTGACACAGGTAATGATTTGTGTTATAATTTCGATTGTTAAGACTCTAGGTGGTATAAATATTCTAGAAAATACGAATATACTAATTAATAATGAATTTAATGCTGCCAAAGTCCGATATTATACTTTTATATTCTAAATGAAAATTGGTATTATAATTTTGGCAGGTTTAAAATAATTTTAATATAGGAGGATATGTGATATCTTTTATCGCATAGTATAGCAAGATGAAAAAGATTATGATGGAAGATATGGTTGCATATTGCAATCAGTATGGATTTATTTTTCAAGGCAGTGAAATATACGGAGGCTTGGCTAATACATGGGATTATGGTCCATTAGGAACAAGACTCAAAAACAACATAAAAGATGCATGGAGATACTTTTTTATTCAAAGCAGAGATAATAGCTTTGAATTAGATTCAGATATATTAATGAATCCTACAGTATGGAAGGCAAGTGGCCATCTAGACAGCTTCTCAGACCCTCTTCTCGACTGTAAGGAATGTAAAACAAGACATCGTGCAGACAATCTAATAGGTGATTTTGATGAAAATGCAAAAGCTGATGGAATGACTACAGAGGAAATGATTCAGTTTATCAGAGCTAATAATATTCCTTGTCCTAAATGTGGTAAGTCAAACTTTACTGATATCAGACAATTTAACCTTATGTTTGCTACTGAAAGAGGAGTAACACAGGGTTCTACTAGTACAATATACTTAAGACCAGAAAATGCACAGGGTGAATATGTGAATTTCTTAAATGTACAGAGAACAATGAGAGCTAAGCTTCCTTTTGGAATTGGACAGATTGGTAAGGCATTTAGAAATGAAATAACACCTGGAAACTTTACTTTCAGAACTATTGAGTTTGAACAGATGGAATATCAGACTTTCTGCAAGAAGGGCACAGACGAAGAATTATATGACTTCTTCAAAAATTATGGAATTAAATTCTTCAATTTAATAGGACTTCCAAGTGAGCATTTAAGATTCCATGACCATGAGAAGCTTGCACATTATGCAAAAGCTGCATGTGATATTGAATATCTGTTTCCTTTTGGATGGGGAGAAATTAATGGAACTCACAATAGAACTGACTTTGATTTATCAAGACATGTTGAGTTCTCAGGTAAGAGATTGGATTATATAGACTTGATAACAAATGAAAAGTTTATACCTTATATTATTGAATCAACATATGGAGTAGATAGATTGGTATTGGCTGTGCTATTTGAAGCTCTGCAAGAAGAGGAGCTTGAAAGCGGAGACACTAGACTGTTATTAAAAATTTCCCCTGCATTAGCACCAATCAAGCTAAATGTTCTTCCTGTAATGAAGAAAAAGCATGGTGAAAAGGCTATGGAAATTTACAATTCTGTTAAAAAGCATTTCATGGCATCCTATGATGACGCTGGAAACATAGGCAGAAGGTACAGAAGAGGCGATGCAATAGGTACTCCGTATGCTATCAGTATTGATGATGACACTTTAAATGACGGAATTGTTACTCTTAGAGAACGTGATTCAATGCAGCAAATTAGAATTAAAATTGAAGAATTAGTTGACTATATCAATGAGAAAACTAAATTACCTATAGAATAAGTTTGGTATTTTGGCTAGAAATAGTTGTCCCCCGCATAAATGACTAGTATAATATAGTCGTTTGTAGGGGGACATTAAAAACCTAAGCTAAGATACTTTTGAAATTTTGGACAGTTCTGAATGGGAAGAAAAACATTCTTTTAAATTATCATAGATTTTACTGCACTTTCCAGTCTTGATGGCAGCATGTATATTTGAGCATTGAGAATACATTTCTTTATTTGCACAGGCGCAAATATGACATGGAAGGTTTCCGGCACATTGACCTGTAAAAACGCCCTCTAAGGCTTCAAGCATAATTACACTTCTGTTTAAATCAATAGAGACAAAATTTCTGAAATAGTTTTTAAAATCTATAACCTCGAAATTTAAGCACGGCTCTTTAAATAGCCACGGAATATCATTTTCCTCCTCAAGATAAGCTTTGCTAAACATATAGGAGGCATCAGGTATTATGCATGGAATCAAAGAACTACAAGCCTCATACTCACCGTGAGAACAGATATATTTTTTTAAAAGCTTATCATAACAGAGATGCTGGCAGAAGGCACAAGACCTAAAGGAATTGACTTTATGTCTGAAGTATAGCTTTGAGCCAAATATCTGCATGAAATACATCCTGTAAATTAAATCTAAAGAGAGTAAGTTAGAATTTGTCAGCCACCTAAAAAATATATTCATTTTGTAATTTAAATATTCCAAAAATTATCACCCCCAAATCAATTCTAACACTAAACTTTTAAAATTGGTTATATTTCCCTAAAAAGAAATATTCCTATTAAAATAAACCAGAAAACAGTTGTGTAAATAAATCTAAGCATTGTTTGGATTACCATGAATATGAGAACTGCTTACTGAAGTTAATTAAAAAGAAAACATACCCCAAAAGCTATTATTAAACGCTTGGCTTATATATGTTATAATTAAATAGATAGTATTTAGTTAATTTATTTTGATTAAAATAAGCAAGGTTGGCTTGCTAACTTGCGTTGTTTATATACAAGGAGAACAAAATGGGAGAATTTGTACACTTACATGTACATACACAATACAGCTTGCTCGATGGAGCAAATAGAATAACAGATTTAATAAAAAGAGTAAAAGAGCTGGGAATGGACAGCTGTGCTATAACAGATCACGGTGTAATGTACGGAATAGTTGATTTTTATAAGGAAGCCAAGAAAAATGGAATAAAGCCTATATTGGGCTGCGAGGTATATACAGCAAAAAGGAGTATGCATGACAAGCAGGCTGGAATAGACTCGGATTATGGACATTTGGTTTTGCTGGCTGAAAGCAATGTTGGCTATAAGAACCTAATGAAAATAGTTTCACTAGGCTGCACTGAAGGCTACTACTACAAGCCCCGTGTGGATTATGAAACCCTTGAAAAATATTCAGAGGGTATTATTGCCCTAAGTGCCTGCTTATCAGGTGATGTTCCTGCTGCGCTGTTAAATAATGATTATGATAAGGCAGTAGAGCTGGCAAACAGGCTTAATAGCATATTTGGACAGGATAATTTCTATTTGGAATTACAACACAATGGAATAGCTGACCAGAATATGGTGAATCAGCAGCTTGTTAAATTATCCAATGAAGTGGGTATTCCATTGGTTGCCACAAATGATGCTCACTACTTATTAAAGGAATCAGCAGCAGCGCACGAGATACTACTGTGTGTTCAGACAGGCAAGACAATTAATGATGAAAATAGGATGCGTTTTAACACTGATGAGCTGTATATAAAATCACCTGAGGAAATGTATAAGCACTTTAAAAATGTTAAATCGGCACTGGAGAATACTGTAAAAATTGCAGATAGGTGCAATGTTGAGTTGGAGTTTGGAAAGCTTCATTTGCCAAGCTTTGATGTGGAGGAAGGCTATACTCCTTATGAATATCTAAAGGAAAAGTGTTATCAGGGCTTAGTAGAATGTTACGGTGAAAATTGTGATGAGACTATTTATCAAAGGCTGGAATATGAGCTGTCTGTTATCTCACAAATGGGTTATGTGGATTATTTCTTAATAGTTTGGGACTTTATCAAATATGCAAGGGACAATGGAATTATGGTCGGCCCTGGAAGAGGCTCGGCAGCAGGTAGTATAGTGTCATACTGCTTAAAAATAACAAGCATTGATCCTCTAAAATACAATTTGCTTTTTGAAAGATTCTTGAACCCTGAAAGAATTAGTATGCCTGATATAGATATTGATTTTTGCTATGAGAGAAGGCAAGAGGTTATTGAATATGTTGTTAAGAAATATGGCAAGGATAATGTTGCTCAAATAATAACCTTTGGTACGATGGCTGCAAAAAATGCAATCAGAGATGTGGGCAGAGCACTTGATATTTCATATGGGAATGTGGATGCCGTTGCAAAAATGATTCCTTTCCAAATAGGTATAACAATTGATAAGGCATTGGAAATTAATGCTGAATTAAAGAAAAAATATAATGAGGATGAAGAGACAAGGCTTTTATTAGATTCAGCAAGAAGTCTTGAAGGCTTGCAGCGTCATGCTTCTACTCATGCAGCTGGTGTTGTTATTTCAAAAAAACCTATTGTTGAATATGTACCCCTTCAAATGAATGACAACAGTGTAACTACACAGTTCACAATGGGGCTACTAGAGGAACTAGGGCTTCTGAAAATGGATTTTCTTGGATTAAGGACACTAACTGTAATAAGAGATGCTTTAGAGCTTGTTGAGCAAGGGCATAACAAAAAAATTGATATTTCTGAAATTGATTATGACGATAAAGCTGTATATAAAATGATTGGCGAGGGAAAAACAGTTGGTATATTCCAGCTTGAAAGTGCGGGAATGACTCAGTTTATGAAGGATTTGCAGCCTAACTCATTAGAAGATATAATTGCTGGCATTTCTTTGTACAGACCGGGTCCTATGGATCAAATACCTAGATATATAAGAAATAAAAACAACCCTAATGAGGTAAAATATGTTCATCCTCTATTGGAGAATATACTGAATGTAACCTATGGCTGTATGGTATATCAGGAACAGGTAATGCAGATAGTAAGAGAACTGGCAGGCTATTCGATGGGCAGATCTGACCTTGTAAGACGAGCTATGTCCAAGAAAAAAATATCAGTCATGGAGGAAGAGCGCAAAAACTTTATCTATGGTATTACAGACGAGGCTGGAAATGAAATTGTAAAGGGTGCAGTAAAAAATGGTGTAGACGAAGCCACTGCAAATAAAATATTTGATGAAATGATGGATTTTGCAAGCTATGCTTTTAACAAGTCACATGCGGCAGCTTATGCTGTAGTTGCATATCAGACTGCATGGCTCAAGCATTATTATCCTACAGAGTTTTTAGCAGCTTCCTTAAATAGCTTTTTGGGCTCAAGTGATAAGGTTTCGCAATATGTCAATGAATGTAAGGTGCTTAATATTCAGGTTTTACCACCTGATGTAAATGAGAGCAGCGTTAAATTTACAGTTGTTAACGAAAAAATACGCTTCGGGCTTGCTGCCATAAAAAATGTTGGGGAAAATGCAATACTATCTATGATTAAGGAGCGAAGACAAAATGGAGTTTTCATATCCTTCCTTGATTTTTGTCAAAGAATTGACAGCCATGAAATCAATAAAAGATGTATAGAGAGTTTAATTAAGAGTGGAGCTTTCGATTCACTGAATATTTACAGGTCAAAGCTAATGGCTGTCTATGAGCGCTTTCTTGATGGTATTGCACAATCAAAAAAGAAAAATATGGATGGTCAGTTATCCATTTTTGATTTGATGCAAGAGCCTCAAGAAGCATTACAGGAGGATTATCCTGATATTAAGGAATACCCTTCAAATGTTTTGCTGGGAATGGAAAAAGAAATGTTGGGGCTGTACGTTTCAGGACATCCATTAAGCGAATATCAAAGTATACTTGACAAAAATGTTAATTTATATAGTAAGGATTTATTTATAAATGTTAATGAGGAAGACTCCAATGAAATACAACTTGAAATGAAAAAACTTGAGGACTCAATGAGAATTACAGTTGGCGGAATAGTTAACTCCAGAAAAACAAAAACTACAAAGAACAACAATTTAATGGCATTTATAGGTCTTGAGGATTTATTTGGAACGATGGAGCTTATTGTATTTCCAACTATATACGAAAAATATTCTGATTTGCTGCAAATGGAGAGCGTAATTATTGTAAAAGGAAGACTAAGTTTGAGAGAAGATGAGCAGCCTAAAGTAATATGTGAAGAGGTATACCCGATAAATAGCCTTAAGGATAAAAACGGTGAAAAGGGAGTGTATATGACTTTTGAAAAACCACTTTCAAAGGAGGAAAGTAGTTCTTTCCGAGCCTTGCTCAAGTATTTCAGTGGAACAACGCCTACTTATATTAGTATGAAGAATGAAAAAAAATTTAAAAAACTTGGCAGGCAATATTGGATTGATGTTAATAATGTTATAATAGAAGAGTTAGAATGTCGATTGGGCAAAGAAAATATATTTATTAAATAGTGCAAGCATTAAATGATTTACAAACTCTACCTTAAGTAAACTTATCTCAGAAGTAAGCACTGTATGAGAAAGACATTATTTATTGTAGTTTATAGACTGTTAAGTAACTTGAAATATATAAAAATAACATATTACAGTGCTTAATATTGATTTTTGGTGGAAAATAATATAATATAAATGTCGAGGTGGTTTTAATGGACAGCCTAGAGGATAAAATTTCTGGTGAGTATGTTGCTGTTAAGGCAGAGGAAAACGGAGTTACAATTATAGGTTTGACACGTGGAAGGGATACTAAGTTTCATCATACCGAAAAACTTGACAAAGGTGAATTGCTGCTTGCGCAATTTACAGAGAATACATCTGCAATTAAAATAAGAGGCAAGGCTATTGTTTATTGCAGATATGGTACTATTCAATGCGGTGAATAACAATTTGAAAGGTAGTGTAGATTACAATGTGGACAGTGGTATATATGGCCCAGAGCAAAGAAGTAGCAAATCAGCTGCAGAATCTTTTGTCCAATGAAGGTATTCTTGTAAAATTAAGGCCAATTAGTAAAAATCATGAGAACAATGATAATTACTTTGAAGTCCTTGTTCCTGAGGCAGAGGTTGAGGAAGCACATAGCGTTATTATAGAAACGGGTTATTAATAAAATTATGTATGATGGCTTCGTGCATATAATGCTCGGAGCTATTATTGTGTTGTAAATAGAATAGTGTTATGAGTAAGCGTGGAGGTTAGCAAGAAAGAATTTTGATTCAATTTAAAACTGGCTGCGTACCTCCACGAAGCAAATAATGATTTGTTAAAGCCAAAGTAGAACGTGGAGGTTAGCAAGAAAGAATTTTGATTCAATTAAAACTAGCTGCGTACCTCCACGAAGCAAATAATGATTTGTTAAAGCTAAAGTAGAGCGTGGAGGTTAGGATGCTGTATTACATTGATACACCATTAACAGTTAGATATGCTGAAACAGATAGAATGGGTATAGTGCATCATTCAAATTATGCAGTTTGGTTTGAGGCAGGCAGGACTGAATTTATAAATAAGTGTGGAATTTCCTATTCAGAGGTTGAGTCAAAAGGAATACTTTTACCATTGCTTGAGCTTAATTGCAAGTTTATAAGTTCATCCACATATGAGGATAAAATTATAGTAAGAACCCGTATTAAAAGTTATTCAAAAACCAGATTAAACTTTTACTATGAGGTTTTTAAAGAACAAGATATGACAAAACCTATAACTACTGGTGAAACTGTACATGTATGGACAAACAGGGAACTAAAACCAATAAACTTACAGAAACACTTTCCCGAGCTTTATCATATAATAAGTATAAATGCAATTGAAGAAACATAAAAGCTATAAAAAACCAAACTTTTAAGACTATATATATTATTGTATATTACAGTATTTGGCGATTTCAATAATAGTGTTAAGGCAATAAAATATTGCACTCAATATTGAGTTTGTGATAGACTATGCTTACTAAAGTCAATAGAATTGACTTAGTCGATAATAATTGACTTTGTCATTACAGTTCAGAGTGTTCAATTTGATAGCATCAGATTTTAGTCGTATGTGTTAGCTAAAAGCTTGAGCAAATATAATGTAAACTGTTTTGCTTATCAAAAGTAATGTGGTTATCAGCTATGGTGTATTGAATATAAATTAGTAAATCAGGTGGTGTTTCAGTGGTAATTAATATTCCAAATATATTAACAGCGTTAAGACTAGTTATTGTTCCTGTTTTAGGTTATTCTATGCATAGCGAAAGATATACGCTCGCTATGATTCTTTTTGCTTTAGGGGGAATTACTGACGTTGTAGATGGTTATATTGCGAGAAAGTTCAATATGATAACAAAATGGGGAAAGTTTTTTGACCCATTAGCAGACAAACTTATGCAAATAACAGCATTGACTTTCCTAGTAATAAAGGACTTTATTCCTATTGTAGTACTCATTATTGTAGTTTTAAAAGAACTATTAATGTTAATTGGAGGTATACTGCTCTATACAAAAGGAAAAACAGTTATAGGCGCAAACTGGTATGGGAAACTAGCTACTGTAATTTTCTATTTTGCGATAATTGCAACTATAATTCTTAGAATAGAGAGTTTAAGCAATAGTTACACAACAATAGCTATTAATATAGCACTTGGTTTAGCAGTTGTATGTACGCTTTTTGCATTGGTGAGATATATAATTATTTATTTGAAATTCTCAAAGAATTACGATAAAGACATTAGCCAAAATTAATCCAAACAAGCATTTTACAAGGTTTACTATCAAATACAAACACATTTTTTAGCTTGAATAAGCAAAAATTATATCTAAAAGCTGAATCATGAAAATGAAAGCTGGATTTGTAGGTACACTTAAGAGTGTGCCTTTTGCTATAATGTGAGGTGTGCCTCAATTTTGAACAAACGTAAAAAACAAGTTTATTGAATTTTTGTAGAATCTTTTTGAATATCACATATATTGTTTGTACAAACACAATGTATATTGAATGAGTTAACCTTCTTAGTTAAAATTGCAGGTGCTCATTCATATCAATACAGTTAAGTTTATAAAGAGTTAATAAATTAGTTATATTTTTATATTATAACTAATTTGGAGGATACAAATGTTTGGATATATAATGCCAGAAAAACCTGAATTAAAAATAAAAGAATTTGATGTGTATCGTGCCTATTACTGCGGAGTTTGCAAATCTATTGGGAGAAGGCATGGACAGCTAAAAAGAATGACCCTCACCTACGATGCAGCTTTTTTAGCTTTACTATTATGTTCAATTTTAAATGTTGAAGCAAAAGTAAAAAAAGAACGCTGTATGGTACATCCTACAAAAAAATCCTTTGTTATTTATAATGAAATTATTGATTATTCATCCGACATTAATATAATATTAGCGTATAATAATATTGTTGATAAGTGGAAGGACGATAAGTCTAAAATAGCGTTAGTGGGCTTAGTAGGGCTAAAAAGAGCATATAAGAAGCTAATTATAAAATATTCAGCCAAATGTGATATAATAAACAAAAGATTAGGGGAACTATCTATACTGGAAAAAAATAATTGTGATTCCATTGACGCAGCAGCAGAACCTTTTGCAAAGCTAATGGAAGAGGTGTTAGATTATGAAAAGCTTGATGATAACACCAGACAGATTCTTAGATGGATGGGCTACAATCTGGGAAAATGGATTTATTTGATTGACGCATTTGATGATTTGGAAGACGATATAAAAAACTCTAGCTATAACCCATTGCTCACTCACTTTAAATATAATGGCAATGATGTTTGTGAATTTAAAGACCATATAAAGGAACAAGTTGAGTTTACTCTTTTATATTGTTTGGGTGAGACATCAAAAGCATTTCAATTACTTGCTACAAAAGAAAATAAAGAAATACTTGAAAATATAATATATATAGGCATGTTAAGTAAGACTGATAAAATTTTATGCCAGAGGAGTTGTGTAAAAGGTGAAAAATCCATATGAGGTACTAGGAATTAAAGAAGGGGCTTCTGAAGAAGAGATTAAAAGGGCATATAGAGAACAGGTAAAAAAATATCATCCTGATCAATATCAAGACAATCCTCTTTCAAAATTAGCTGAGGATAAACTCAGGGAAGTAAATGAAGCATATGAGTACTTAACAGGAAAAGGTCAGAGTGCTAAAACCAGCAATGGATGGAGTGGAAGAAGTGCGGGAAACAGCCCAAATCAAAACACCAGTTCATATGCCAACAGCGGTGGTGATAGCTTTGGACAAGTAAGAATGTATATAAATAATGGCAATATATTGCAGGCAGAGTCACTGCTTGACACTATCTCAAACAAAAATGCTGAATGGTTTTATTTGAGAGGGTTGATATTTATGAAAAAGGGCTGGTATAATGAAGCTTCCATGAATATAAAGCAAGCAGTAAATATGGATCCTACAAATTTTGAGTACAGAAATACACTTAATAGAATGAATTCAAGCAATAATATGTATCGTGGCAATGCTAGCAACAGAGGCTATAATGCTGGTCCTAGCTTTTGCGACATGTGTACCTGCTTGTGGTGCTCAGATTCTATGTGTGAATGTTGCGGTGGAGATTTGATATCCTGCTGTTAGTTTGAGGCGTTTATTAACTCGAAAATGAGATTAATATTGACATAAAGCAATATTGAGTCCAAATCTGCAATTTGTTTAATGGAAAAAGTTTATTTGTGCAGGTTATTTTTTGAGCCTCAGATTCATGATTTTATTATTTTCTGACGAAAAGTTGGCATGGAGGTTGAGATACTTAATATGAACAACAATAATAGAGTTAAAGGTATTGCACTAGGGGGGATTCTTGCTGCATTTGCTGTAATATGTGTTTTTCTGGCATCTATACTACCTACAAGTGTACTTACTCTGTACGCTGTCAGTTCGTTGTTTATTTCAGTTATTATTATTGAATTTGGTGCAAAAGCAGGGTGGACCTTTTATTTGGTATCAAGTATATTATCAGCAGTTTTGGTTCCAAGACTTGAAGTAGTGCCTTTTGTTGTGTTTTTTGGAATATATGGATTAATAAAGTTCTACACTGAAAAAATGCAAAGCAGGATTTTAGAGTATATATTAAAGTTTGTTTATTTTAATATATGTTTACTACTAGGGCTATTTTTCTTAAAAGAAATAATACTTGTGGGAGTAACTATTTCTGCTCCGATTTACATTGTTGCTGGGTTACTAGAGCTGGTTTTTATATTATATGACTATGTATATACGTTGTTTATCCGATTCTACGCATCAAAGCTAAAGCCTAAATTGAAGCTTTAAGTTGTTGAGTACATGTAGATGTGTGGAAATAATTTGAAATAAAGCACTGTATATATTACAATAATTGTAATTACAGTGCTTTTTGATTTCAATCGGCAAATTTACCACGGAGGTTGACTATGAGCCCAGCTTTTTCATATTCTATTGCTGTTTTTCTTATTATTTTTATAGCTGGCTGTTCTGTAAATCTGCTAAGACAACATTACATATTTCAGTTAATTGGAATTGCTTTTTTCTTTACATATATAGTGGTTAACTCTGCGATAATTGTGGAGAATACCGTCAGTGTAACATTTCAACAGATGTTCTACAGCTCTCTTCCAAGCCTTTTTGGTATGTCTGCATGTCTTATCTGTTTAGCGCTAGGAGTCTGGATATTTCCTTCAATCAGAAACAAATTTAGGGATTAAATTAATAGTTTATGAAAGTGCTCAGCAACGAGACTAATTAAGTCTTATATATTTATTTCTTCGTTAACAAAGTCAAAAAAATAAAATGTTACCTTGTCGCCTCTCCACATTGCCCATCCATGGTTCATAATATGCTAAACAAACATCATGTCGGTTTTTCGGATAATAATTTAAATTTTGGCTGCAAAGTTGAGTTGATAAAAAGTACATTTTGCCTAATTTTCACATAAATTTCATTATAAAATGTATCTGGCTTTAATTAATATGATATAATAAAAAATAATTATAGTACGTTTGAATATTTACCATTGAAAGCTTGCTAAGAATGATAATGCCAATAATAATTGATTTGTTCTGATATAAATTATTTTATATTATATTACCAAGGTATAATGAAAGGAATGGTCAACAATATGAATGAAAAGGTAAAGGATATTGCGGTCAGAATTAAAGGATTAAGGCTGTTAGCTGGAGAATCCGAAAAAACAGTGGCAGGCGCAATTGGAATAAATGTTAGTGAGTACCTAAAATATGAAAATGCGCAGGACGATATACCAGTAAGTATTTTGTATGAAATAGCTGAATATTACAAAGTGGATATGACAGAAATATTAACAGGTACTTCACCGAAATTGCATGATATCAGCTTTGTTAAGAAGGGTGAAGGCTTGAGGGTTGAAAGATTTGACCAATACAAGTTTGAAAGCCTTGCATATAAATATTCGAATAGAAAAATAGAGCCTTTGCTTGTTGAGCTTGACCCTGGAAATTCTCCTGAGCTTGTTTCACATAAGGGTCAGGAGTTCAATTTTTGCCTTGAGGGCAGGATGCAGGTAATAATAGGCAAGGAAAGTTTTATTATGGAGCCAGGTGATTCTTTGTATTTTAATTCGACACTACCCCACAAGCAGTTGGCGTCAGACGGAAAGCCTGCAAAATTTGTAACAATTATTTAGCTTTAAAAAGTTAGATGAACATTAAAA
>JAEZIB010000016.1 GCA_023416275.1 Bacillota bacterium
AGCCAAAGGAAGCTCTTTCAGAGGCAAAACGAAGAGAACAGGGATTGAGATTTCTTAATAAAAATCGCTAGATTATAATGGTGTATTTTGAGCGAGGTGAATAATATTCCCTCGCTTTATGTTTATACTAGTATATAGCTTAAGCTATTTGTTGATATTATTGTCATTGATAGCTTTTTTTTGTGGGAAATGAAAACCAATACTAAATTAATTTATCAAACTGACGATAATTATTATATAAGATTTTAGTTATCGTGTTTAATAGAAAGTGGGTGTTTATATGAAAATCACAGGAGATATTTATAACGTAGCAAAGGTTTACAATAAACAGAAATCTGTAGGGAATATTGCTAAAACTGGTCAAGTTGTAGCCAAAAAAGATGTTGTGTCTATTTCTAATGATGCAAGAGATTATCAAACAGTATCTAAGGCATTAAAGGACGTTCCTGATATTAGACAAAGTAAAGTTGATGAATTCGCTGAGCTTTATAGATCTGGAGGATACGATGTAAGTGGAAAAGAGATTGTAGAGAAACTTGGGAAATCTGTATTGGATAAAAAGGCATAAAATCATTTCGATATATTTAGAGCTTTAAATGCTCGGAGGTGTATGAATGGAAGCAACGCTGACAAAACAACTTGTTGATGTACTTAATCGTGAAAATGACATATATGAGACTTTATCTAAAGTATCCAATAATAAAACGGACTTAATTGTTGGCGGAAAAGTAAATGAATTAGAGAACATTACCAAGATTGAGCAGTCGCTAATTATCAAAATTTCAAAGCTTGAAGATGAAAGAGAAAAGATTGTTGATAAGTTATGTATTCTACTTGGGAAAAAGGCTGAAGAAGTAACTGTTTCTGGCTTGGTAGAGAAATTAGGGCAAGAAGAATCAAATGAATTAAAGGCTTGTCAGGAGAAAATTGTTAAAACTATAAATAACTTAAGAAATACAAATGACTTAAATGCAAAGCTTATTAAGAACTCACTTGAGTATATTGATTTCTCAATTAACATGATGACTAGTATTGATAATGTAAACAATAGTTATGGTAGCTCAGGTTTGTCTGGTGATACAAAAAAGAGGAATTTCTTTGATATGAAGCTTTAGCAACTCGAAAATAAAGTTTGCACGAACATGGTGCGTTTTCGAGCCACAAAAACCATAAGTGGTTTTTGATGGTGTATTTTAAGAAGAACTGTTAAAAGGGAGACGTACATCTTACGAACAGCTTTTTGTGGATTTGTGCAATGTAAAATCACTAGCTACCTCCACGAGTATTTCAGCAAGTATTTTGCCGAAAGTCGGCGTGGAGATTAATATATAAGTAATATTATGAAATGGATTAACTATTAGGGGGACAGCACATGGCTGTAGGATTTTCAAGTTATCAGATAGCTCGTTCTGGATTAAAAGTTAGCGAAAGAGGCTTATTTGTAACCGGACATAATATTTCAAACTCTGATACAGCGGGATATGTGAGACAACAGGCAATTATTGAGACTAGTCCATATCAAACTGTATACGGCAAGAATGGCAATATACTTCAATATGGACTAGGAGCAGATATTCAGGAAACAAGACAAATCAGAAATACCTTTCTGGATATTATATATAGACAGGAGAACACTGCTCTTGGGTATTTTGAGACTCGAAGTTCTGCAATAGAGGATGTAGAGGCAATATTAAATGATCCTATGGGTGATGGACTTCAAGAAATAATGAATCAGTTTTGGGATTCATGGCAAGAACTTTCAAAATCTCCTGAAAGTTTGACTATAAGAGCTTTAGTTAGAGAAAGAGGTCAAGCAGTAGCTCATTATTTTAATCAGGTAGGTACACAGCTTGACAGACTTCAGAATGATTTGAATACTGAGATTCTAGTTCAAGTTGATGAAGTTAATAGGATTACAAGCAGGATTGCTGCGCTCAATCAAATAATTGCTACCCAGGAAGTAGCCAGTGACAGTGCAAATGATTACAGAGATCAGAGAAATTTGTTGTTGGATAAGCTCTCCTTAATTTGTGATGCTAAAGCTAATGAGATGCAAGATGGACAGGTAAACGTTACTCTTGGCGGCTATATTTTGGTTTCAAAGGATAAATCAAAGAATTTATACGTTAAACCCACTACTGAAAATGGTAATTTTTATACTCCTATGTTAGAGGGTACTGAAATTAAGCCAGATATAAAAAGCGGTAAATTAAAGGGGCTTTTGGAATCAAGAGGAGAGGTATCAGGTCTTAAAGGAAGCTATGCAAATGGTACGCCAAATGAGAAGGTCGATATTACATTTGCAATTGACGCTTCCTTAGGTTCAACTGAACTGAGAAATCAAATTGGTTCTTATGTAGATGGTTTAAATAAATCGGGTGTTGATTATAACATAAGATTTATTACAATGGGGAGTACTTCAAGCGTGTATAATGATACCGGATATACCGCTGATAATATAGATGATTTTTTAAATGACACAGCAGGGCTAGATTTGTTTTTTTCTGCTACAGGTACAGAGGGCAATTTCGATAGTTTAATAACTACGCTGGAGACTATAAAAGGAAGTAATGGCTTTAGGACAGGCGCTGCTAATGTTGCTTATGTTCTTTCAAATATGAGCATTAATGGGAATAATGGAAGTCAGGTTACAGATGGAGAAGCAGAAGGATATATAAATAGATTGAATAATATAGGTGTAAAAACTACTATTGTAACAGATGAAAACTACCAGGAACAGGGTGAGGACGCATTTGAAGTAGGCTGGAGCACAATAGCTTATGGTACTGGTGGAGATATATTGGAAATGGGAACAGATGCAGATAGCTTTGGCAATTTGCTATCTAGTATAAATAGCGATACAAGAATGGCGGTAAATGGTAATATGGGTAATATTCCATCGTCTACAAATATAGTATCTGACATAAAAATTAAGCTAAATTCTTTACTAAATGCAGTTGTAAGAGAGGTTAATTATTTGTCAAGTACTGGTTATACTCTAGAGGGTAAAACGGGTGTAAATTTCTTTAAAGCAATTAATGACGATTATCCTATGGAGATGGGGAATTTCACATTAAGTGATAAATTGACTGGTGATGATGGACTAAACAATATTGTAGCGTCATCAACGGTGGCCGTGGGAGATAATACCATTGCCAGACAAATAGCTAATCTTAGAGATGTAGACTTATTGGCCGATTCATCAGGAAAGGTCAGCATAGATGAGTATTACAGAGCTATTATACTTGATATTGGTAATCAGGGGTCAGAGGCAATAACATCGAGGGATAATCAGAAAACTCTTGTATTATCAGCAGAAGAGCAGCGTACTGCTATATCGGGAGTGGCTATGGATGAAGAATTATCAAATATGATGAAGTATAAGTTTGCTTATGATGCATCCTCAAGAGTATTAAATGCAATAGATTCAATGATTGATAAGATAGTAAATTCTATGGGTGTTGTAGGCAGATAATATATAAGCATTTTGAATTTTCGCTAATAGTAAGTATTTTTTGAGAATAGTTTGTGATATTAACATTTGATATTATAGGAGCAGGTGGTAGAAAATGAGACAGAGTTTTTTTGGCTTAAATATTGCAGTAAGTGGACTATATACTGCACAGAAAAATTTGAACACAGTTAGTCACAATATATCTAATGCATCAACTAAAGGTTATTCTAGACAACAAAATATTCAGTCTGCCTCTAAACCACTGAATTCATTTGATGGAACTGGTATGGTTGGTACAGGGTCTGAGGTTACTGGTGTTAAAAGGATAAGAGATACTTATCTGGATTTTAAATATTGGAGTGAGAATATAGCAAATGGTGAGTGGAGTAAAAAGACAGAATTGCTTTCTGAGATGGAGTCTACCTTCAATGAGCCTTCGAATAGCGGATTCACAAAAATAATGGATAGTTTCTACAGTTCTCTTCAGGAATTGTCAAAAGATCCCTCAAGCCCTGCTGTACGTGCTCTTGTACGTGAGAATGGTGTAACTTTGGCAAACTACTTTAATACATTATCAACAAGGTTTGATGGGTTACAAGCAGATATAAATGACCAGGTGAAGGTTACTGTAGAAAAGATTAATTCACTTGGTTCTCAGATTGCAAAGCTCAATAAACAGATATATGCTTTTGAACTTACGGGAGAATCAGCAAATGATTTGAGAGATTCTAGAACAGTTCTTGTAGATGAGTTATCTAAGCTTGTAAATATAAATGCGACAGAGGTAAAGTATGGAAAACTGCCTAATGGTGAGGATGATATACACTTTGTTGTAACAATAGGCGGAAATAATCTTGTGGATCACTATAGCTCAAGAGAATTAGTCTTGGATCAAAGAGATAGCAGATTAAACTCTGAAGACATACCAAATCTTTACGATATCGAGTGGGATAACGGAAATGAATTAATTCTGACCGGAGGAGAACTCAAAGGGTTAATTGATGTAAGAGACGGTAAGGACAGAGCTAAAAGTATGGATGGTACTACTTTTAGCCCATCCTACAAAGGTGTTCCTTATTATCAGAATATGCTTAACGAATTTGTAAGAACCTTCGCAATGGCTTTTAATGAAGGATATAAGACTGAAAATGGTGTATTAGTTGATGGGTTTGGACATGTTGACGGTTTTGGTGTTGACACCGATGCTACAGGTCCTGCAACCGCAACATCAGGATTGAGATTTTTTACAATGTTTGGAGAGGGAGATATTCCTATATCTAGTGATGAACTCATTGATGGAGCAACGGGAATGAACGCTATAAAGGCACAATATCAGAATATTACTGCAAAGAATTTCACAGTTGGTCTTGACGTTATGAGAAATCCTAATGCAATTGCAACAACAAATGTTTCAGGTGAAAACGGTAATATAGATATATTAAATGAATTGTTGAAAATCAGATCAAATGCCAGTCTATTTACTGAAGGAGCACCTGAGGATTATATGAAATCACTTGTTGCTACTTTGGGTATAGATTCTCAACAGGCTAAAACCTTTTCTAGTAGTCAGGTAACAATAGTAAAGCAGATAGATAATAGGAGAATGTCTGTATCAGGTGTTCAACTAAATGAGGAGCTGTCAGATATGGTTAGATTTCAACAATCATATAAGGCATCTGCCAAAATGATTAATACAATGAATGAAGTATATGATACCTTGATAAATAGATTAGGAGTAAGCTAAGACATTATATTATATTAGATAATTAATTAAAACTACTACTGCAAATAGGCTTATGGAGGACAGGGAATATGAGAATAACTAACAATATGATTATAGCGAATATGGTAAGAAATATCAGCAATAATCAAGAACGTGAAAATAAATATCAAACTCAGCTTAGCACAGGTAAAAAAATATCTGTACCTTCTGATGATCCTGTTGTTGCTGCCAGAGCTTTGAAGCTTAGAACAGATGTTGCTAAAATTGAGCAGTATAAAAAGAATATAAGTGATGCACAGTCATGGTTAAGTGCCACTGATGAGGCCCTTGCTTCAATAGGTAAGGTATTGCAAACTGCAAGAGAGAAGATGGTACAAGCAGCTAATGGAACAAATACTGTAGAGGAAACACAAGCATTAGGGGATGAGATAAAGCAGCTGAGAACACAAGCTATTCACCTTTCCAATTCCACCTACTCTGGAAGATATATTTTTTCAGGCTTTAAGACAGACCAAAAAGTAATGATTGATGACGAAACTAATCCCGATTTTGGAAAGTTCTCAATTGATGTAGATTCAGCAACAAGGCAGGAAAAGATATTCTATGAAGTAGGTGTAGGCGATAATATAAATATTAATGTTACAGGCGGAGATTTGTTCAATAGTCAAGATACAAATGCGGCAAATAAAGGGTTGGCAGTTTCCGGAGAGACATCATCAATGATAAGGATGTTTGATGACGTTATTGCATATATGGAAGCAGGAAATTTTCAACAGATTAGTGCATCCCTTGACACTATGGATGCAGAAATACAAAATGTTCTTAGAGTACGAGCAGATATAGGAGCTAGACAAAATAGAATGGATTTAACTGAGGATAGAATTGAAAATGATTTAGTTAATTTTACTGAGTCAATGAGTTTAAATGAAGATGTTGATGTAGCAGAAACCATAATGAACCTGAAAAACGAGGAAAATGTTTATCAAGCATCTTTAGCAGCTGGAGCAAGGATTATTCAGCAGTCATTAGTAGACTTTTTACATTAATTATGTAACTATCATATTGGAATATTTATTAATCTTGAGTGAGTTTTACACAAGGATGTGAAAATGATGGGTTTGTCTATCAGAACGACACCAGCAGAAATAGCTATAGAAACTACTACTGCCAGTTTAAATGCGCATACTACTTATGCTAAATTGGAGCTTAAGCAAAAACCTCCCTTAATAAACATTAAGACTGAGCAGGCTATGGTACTGATAGATCAGTATCCATGCTTTGCAGAAGAAGGTCTGAAAAATAATGCTGATTTTATAAAAGAACAAGCCCAAAAGGGTCAAAATAACGTTAATTCCTATACGGGTAAAATCGCACGTAATGGGGACGAAATGGCTAAAATTGGGCATCATGCAAATATTATGATTAATATAGCAAAGAATGAAGCAATTACTAAACATGAGTTTGGATTAGGGTATATACCAAAGTCAAGACCCAGAATAAGTTCTACTGGGGGTACAGTTGATTTAAAAGCAGAATTTATAAATAACCCAGGTGAAATAAATGGTGTATCGGGTAATTATATCCCCGGTAAAATCAGCTATAACTACGCACCTTCAAAGGTGGATATTCGAGTGGTATCTTATGGGTCAGTAGATATAAGATATTCACCAAACGATGTGGATACGTATATTTAAAGTCAATTACTATCTTCTAATAATCTGATGTATCGGACTAAATTTTTCGTCCATAAGGCTTAAAATATAATTGACTTTTGTAAGGGTTAATGCTCATATTTTTGTGTTGCGGATTGGACAACTTTATAGTTATAGCGTAAACAGACTAATATCTAAGATTTAAATTTTCAAAGCTCTTTCTACGTTAATTTTATAAAAACAATTAATGTAGGAGAGACTATTTTTGTGTCTAAATTGGACGTGGAGGTTAACATGATTGTTGAAACAACACACTTTGGTAAGATAGAAATACAAGAAGAGAATATAATTATTTTTGAAGAGGGTATTCCAGGATTTGAAGATATTCACAATTACGGAATAATAAATAATGAAGACCCTGAATCTCCATTTTGTTGGATTCAAGCCATTGAAAAGCCAGAGCTTGCTTTTGCACTGGTAGATCCCTTTGCAATAAAAAAAGATTATGATTTCGAATTAAATGAAGAAAATGTTAGTGCCCTTGGCATAGAAGAACCTTCACATGTGGCAGTATATGCTATTGTTGTGGTGCCAGAGGATTTAAATAAGATTAGTATGAATCTGAAAGCTCCTATTATTGTGAATACTAATAATAAAAAGGCTGCACAGATAATTCTAAATTCTGACAAATATACTGTGAGGCATTTCATTATAGATGAGCTTCATAGTCAGGAGGTGTAGCTATGTTAGTTCTTTCAAGAAAAAAGGATCAAGCTATTATGCTTGGCGATAATATTGAAATCACCATAATTGAAATTCAGGGCGACCAGGTAAGGATTGGCATAAATGCTCCTAAAAATGTGTCTATATATCGGAAGGAGTTATTTATAGAAATTCAGGAAGAAAACAAGAAGGCAGCAAGCAGTGAAATGGTTAAATTCGACACCATATTTAAAAATAAGTAGTATTTAGGGCTTACAATTTTACAATAAATATTTGATAAAAAACTATTTTAATAGTTTTTTATTTTTTCCTCTAAATTCCTCTAAAGTTTTTTAAAATAAGTTACGATATAATTATCAAGTAGGAAAGTACAGGTACTTTAGACCGGCCGGATATAGTAAATGTCATTCCTACATACCATTCGGGAAAGGAATCCCGAAAAATAAAAAATCAAGGAGGATTTATATTATGAGAATTAATCACAACATAGCAAGTATGAACACTAACAGATCGTTAGGAGTTAACAGAGGTAACACTCAGAAGTCACTTGAAAAGTTATCATCAGGTCTTAGAATTAACAGAGCTGGAGATGATGCAGCAGGTTTGGCAATATCTGAAAAAATGAGAGGTCAGATCAGAGGCTTAAACAAAGCTTCCAGTAACGCTCAGGATTCAATATCATTAGTACAGACTGCAGAAGGTGCATTAGCTGAAACTCACTCAATTCTACAAAGAATGAGAGAACTAGCTGTTCAGTCATCAAATGATACTAATACAGATGCTGATAGAAAAGAACTTCAAGCCGAAGTTAAGCAGTTGACATCTGAAATCGATAGAATCGGTAATACTACTGAGTTCAATACAAAGAAATTGTTAGATGGTAGTGCAAAGGGTGTTAAAGAAGCAGTTGATGGAACACTAAACATCAATAACAATACTTCTAAGGTTGCAATTGATATGGCTGTAACAGGTTCAAATGCTGCTACATTATCTGCTATCAGAACAGATGGAGCTTATAATGGAGCTGTTACAATAGTAAGAGTTGCAGGTACTAGCACTGCTATTTCAGCTGGAGACTTTAAGATAATTGGTAAAGATGGCAAAACAATAACAGCTGTTTCAGTTACTGCTGGTGAGATTGCTTTTGCTGCAGCTTCTGCTAATGCTGTATTGACTACTGCTGCTGTTCTTTCTGCTGGTAACATTTCTGCTATGGCAGTTGGTGAAAGCATTACTCTTGTATTGGGTGAAGCTAAATCAGCTTCTGCTGAATTGGATGAATCAATCATGGCTCAGATAGGTGCAAACTCTGGTCAAACTATGTTTATATCAATTGATGATATGAGATCAACAGCTATTGGTGTTGATACAATTGATATTTCAACTAAATGGGGAGCAGCTACTGCTATTGAAACAGTAAACAATGCTATCACTCAGGTTTCATCACAGAGATCATCACTTGGTGCTGTACAAAACAGACTTGAACACACTATCAACAACTTGGATACATCTTCTGAGAACTTACAGGCTTCTGAATCACGTATCCGTGACGTAGATATGGCTAAAGAAATGACTGAGTTTACAAAGAATAACATCTTGACTCAGGCAGCTCAGGCAATGCTTGCTCAGGCAAATCAACAGCCACAGAGTGTATTACAATTATTACAATAATTATAATAATTAAGTGGTATAATAAAACGAGGCACTGGCTTAAGCCGATGCCTCTTTTTATTAGAAAAACTAATGATAAGGCGGAGTGGTATATGGGAGACTTCAAACTAAAAAAACTTCACAATTTGGTGTGGGAAATAGAAGAATCAAAAAATATAGATACTCAAAATTCTAGATACCTATTTAACAGTCAAATTGATAAAGAAAAAGAAATTGAAATGATAATGGACAGGATTGATTTTAATTATCATAAGAATTTTATAGTATTTGGGATAAAAAATATCGATTTATTAGCTGAAATATATAAGCGTAAAACACCATTTAGTACAATGATAGTAATAGAAATTTGTGATAGTCCCAATGAAGACTTATATATAAGCTGTGATAAGGAAAAATTGGCTTTTTTATTTGATAGGAAAACTGTTAATTTGACAATAGGTACTCATACTGAGTTAGTAAAGCAGTTAGATGGAGTACTTGGAGAGACCATTAAATTATACAATCTAAGAAATATAGAAATAATTTCAATGCCATATGTTAAGGCCGCATATCCAGTTGAGATAAGGAACATTACAACTACTATTTTTGAAAGGTTGTATACCTTAATAACTAGCTTTGGAAATTCTGTAGAGGATATTTTAGTTGGAACGGATAACTATTTAAATAATTGGAAACATGTATTTAGAGGGCTGGATTATTGCTGTTTTGAGGGGATGTATAAGAATAAGCCCGCAATTATAGTAGGAGCAGGGCCATCGTTAGATAACAACATTCAACACCTAAGGGAAGTAAAGGGTAAGGCTTTAATTTTATGTGTAGATGCTGCCTTAGACTCGCTTCTTGATAAAGGTATAGTACCCGATGTTGTAGCTTCAATAGAAAGAACTACTGTAATAACTAAATTTTATAAAAGAGATATTATTCCCGATAGCATAGTCTATTTAGGACCTAACGTAATTCCTGGATGTGTATTGGAGAGATTTGAAAGAATTATTTTTACGGGAAGAAAGGGAGATGCAGTTGTTAGAGATCTAAATAACTATATAGGGTTTAATAATTTGGATATTGGAGGGAATGTTTCTAGTATTCTTATAGCTTTTGCACAGTTTTTAGGGTGTAATCCAATAATATTTGTTGGGCTTGATTTAGCATATACAAATGGAAGAACACATACAGCTCAAGTAGTTGATAACCTTGAAGAATCCATAAGTAATCTTTATAAAGATAAAGAAAGCATAGTATATGTCAAGGGGCAAAATGGAGAGTTGCTTGAGACTTTCGAGTTCTTTATGTATACAAAGAATTGGATTGAAATTCAAATTTCTAAAAATACAGGATTGAAATTTATTAATGCAACTGAGGGTGGAGCCAATATTGAAGGCGCAGAAAATAAAAAACTGAGTGAGGTTATATCTGAATATTGTGTAACAGAAGAATTGATACCTATTAATGATAACTATGATAATTTATTTAATGAATACCATGTTAATAAAGCAGATATAACAAAAAAAGCCAAAGAGTATTTCGTTAGTATTGAAAAATACTTTAATAAAATTGCAAAAGAGGCAAAAAACAGTTATAACAAAATTTCAAAAATCACTGGATCGGGATTGGTTCCAATTATGGAAGAACAAAGATCATCTATGCAAGCGGAGCTGGACAAAAATTTTGCAGGTAGATTTCTACTTCAGTCAATAGTTATAAGTTTTAATCGGGATATTCATTCTTTTCCTATGTATTTAAATAAAGAAGATGAAAATAGGATGTTGCAAAGAAGTAAGCAGTATTACGATACTTTAAATAAAGTGAGCAAAAAGATTAATGAAAGCTTAAAAATATATAAGAGCATACTTGATAGCTATTTGATTAAATTTAATAATGAATAGGGTGCTGACTAATGGATACAATAAATAGAATTGAAGAGTTTTTGGGAGATATATACTTTAAAATGCCAAACGAACTCAATAATGAGTATATAGATATATGTGAACAGATTTCTTCTTTTTTTGAGAAAACTTTTTTGAACTATGATGATATCATGCAACAGGGAAGAGACATTATCCAATTTTTATTTGATGTTATGAAAACAGGGGATTATATAAAAATGGCAGATGCGCTTAATTACGATATAAAACCAATTATAGAAGATGCTCTTCTATTTATAGAAAGAGAAAAGCTAAATAACTAAAAAGCTTATTGAATTTAGTAAATTTATATTATTTACAATATTTGAAAGGACACAATATGTATGCTGGATAATTCAGTTGTTTTAGTTACTGGGGGAACAGGTTCTTTTGGAAAGTGTTTTGTTGAAAACATATTTAAAGACTACTCTCCTAAAAAGGTAATAGTATATTCTAGGGATGAGTACAAGCAATTTAAAATGAAGAATAAATTTGCTGAAATACTTACTCCAGAGCAGCAGGATAAGTTAAGATTTTTTATTGGTGATGTCAGAGACAAAGAGCGTTTGTATAGAGCTTTTAAAGGTGTAGACTATGTAGTACATGCAGCTGCTATGAAGCAGGTTCCTGCATGTGAATATAATCCATTCGAAGCAATAAAAACAAATATTCATGGCGCGCAGAATGTAGTTGATGCTGCTTTAGATCGAGGTATAAAAAAGGTTGTTGCGCTATCAACTGACAAGGCGGTAAATCCAATAAATCTTTATGGAGGAACAAAGCTTGTTTCTGATAAATTATTTATTTCTGCAGGAGCATATTCAGGTGAAAATGGTACCGTTTTTTCAATAGTAAGATATGGTAATGTTGCAGGTAGCAGAGGATCTGTAATACCATTTTTTAGAAATATTTTAGAACAGGGATTAAAGGAATTGCCAATTACAGATATACGTATGACAAGGTTTTGGATAACATTAGAAGAAGGTGTTAGCCTTGTATTTAAAGCTTTAAAGGAATCCAAGGGTGGAGAAACTTATATTTCAAAAATACCATCATTTAAAATAACTGATTTAGCTATTGCAATGGAAAAAGATTGCAATATTAAAGAGATTGGGATACGTGAAGGGGAAAAACTTCATGAGGTTATGATAACAAAGGATGATTCCCGATCAACTTATGAATACGATAAGCACTATATTATTTATCCACAGTTTGATTGGTGGAGTGCAAGCAGATGTTTCGCAGAAGGTGGAAAAAGTATCAATGAAGGTTTTGAATATAATTCTGGAGATAATAGTCAGTGGCTGGATGTTAAAGCAATTAAGGAGCGCTTGTCACTATTAAAAATAGAGTATTGATTTTGATAATTAGTTCGCTTATCAGAAATAGAGGTGTCAATCATGAGTATTTTATGCGCTGATAAAATATATCTTAAAATTTTATGTGAAGAAGATGTTAGTGATGCTTATGTATCATGGATGAATGACTACGAAATAGTAAAATATACTGAAAGTCGTTTTTTTCAACATACTGAGGAATCTATAAAACAGTTTGTTATTAATTCCACAAACACAAATAACATTTTATTTGGTATATTCATAAATAATGAAAAAACTCATATTGGAAATATTAAGCTAGGTTCAATCAATTGGATACACAGATATGCCGATATAGGTATAATAATTGGCGACAAAAATTATTGGGGACAGGGAATTGCTACATCAGCAATAGGAATTGTTACTGATTACGCTTTTAACCATCTGAATTTACACAAGTTAGTAGCTGGAGCATATCAGTATAATCTAGGGTCTATAAATGCTTTTAAAAAGAATGGATTTGAAAGCGTTTATATAGATAAAGAAAAGTATTTTTTTGAAGGTAAATATATAGATTGTATCCATATGGAAAAAATTAATGACAGAAGGTAGCCTTAAAATGAAATTATGTTTAGGAACAGTTCAGTTTGGGTTAAAATACGGGATAGCTGGTAACAATCAGCCAAATTTAGCAAGCTGTATTGAAATGCTTGATTATGCATATCAAAATGATATCTATTCTTTTGATACTGCATCTGCTTATGGAAGCGCAGAGGATGTTTTGGGAGAATTCATTAAGCAAAGAAGAATAAATCAAAACAATATTGATATAAATTCCAAAATATCTCCAGATGTTTTTAAGGAAACTAACAATAACTTGTACAGTAGTGCTAAAGAATGTGTTATTAGGAGCTTAAAAAAGCTCAATGTTGAATATTTAGATGGTTGCATGCTACACAATGCAAGTGTTTTAGATAATGAAGAGGTTATAGAAGCTTTAAATAGACTAAAAAAAGAAGGGTATGTAAAAAAAATAGGTGCATCAGTATATACGCCTAAGGAAGCAAAAAAAACTTTTTCCCATCATGAGATGGAAATAATACAGATCCCATACAATATTTTTGATCAAAGACTGAATGAAGATGGTTTTTTTGATTCTCGAATAATAGAAAATAAGAAAATATATGCAAGAAGTGCATTTTTACAAGGTTTGTTGCTTATGGCTGTTAATGATATACCTTTATATTTATCTGAAGCCATTCCAAAAGTCAAAAGATTTGAGGAACTATGCAAATCTTATAATATAACACGTACACAGGCAGCTATAAGTTTTGTCAAAAATAATGATAAAATTGATTATCTAGTTTTTGGAGTAGATAATTTAAAGCAATTAAAGGAATTTATTGAGATTTTCTCTAAGGATATAGATAAATCTGTACTAAAACAAATATCAGAGGAATTTACACAGGTTAGTGAAAACATTGTAATGCCTTTTTTATGGAATAAGTGAAGATTGAAATAAATGAATATTGAAATAAATGAATATTGAAATATAGTGGGGTGAAAATAATGACTTTTAAATATTCTGAAAGTGAAAAATTATTGGAACGGGCAAGAAAAGTAACGCCTTTAGGAGCTCAAACTTATAGTAAATCTTTCCGTTATTTTTGTGAAGGGAATTCCCCTTCATTTATTGAAAAAGGAGAAGGATGTAGGGTTTGGGACGTAGATGGAAATGAATTTATTGACTTTATTTGTGCATTAGGGCCTGTAACGGTTGGCTATAATAATAAGCAAATAAATGAGGCAATTATTAATCAATTAAATAAAGGAATTTCCTTTTCTCAATCAACTAAGGTGGAAGTAGAACTTGCAGAAAAATTAACTCAAATACTTCCTTGCGCTGAAATGGTCAGATTCGTAAAAAATGGTTCAGATGCAACTACATCTGCAATTAGACTTGCAAGGGCATATACTGGACGAGATATCGTAGCTTTATGTGGATATCATGGTATGCATGATTGGTCAATAGGAGCTACTGCTAATAACAGGGGTGTTCCAAAACATATTTGTGATTTAACCAAGACCTTTAGTTATAATGATATTACTTCACTAAATAAGCTGTTTGATGATAACAAAGATAAAATAGCCGCAGTTATTCTTG
>JAEZIB010000065.1 GCA_023416275.1 Bacillota bacterium
GCAAAGGTGGCAAAGGCAATAGTAGCTTGAACGAAGTGAAAGCCAGCGTCTTTAGGCGCTGGCCGGTAACAAGCCCTTATAGGGCTAACACAAGCCACCCGTTTTACGGGTGGTCATGACTTATAAACAAGTGCTAATTACTGAATAGTTAAGTGTAAGATATATTGAGTAATTGAAGTAACTTACTCCACTACCAATATCTCTTTCAGCAAGCTTGAATCTCTTGAATCAGTGCCAACCATAATTTCGAATTCTCCAGCTTCTACAACGTATTTTTCATCAGGTGTTACCAGTGCTAAATCAGAAATTGAAAGATTTATTGAAACTGTCTTTGTTTCCCCTGCTTTTATAAATACTCTTTCAAACCCTTTTAGCTCTTTTTCTGGAGTCATTACAGAGCTTACTTTATCATTTATATAAAGCTGTACAATTTCAGTGCCATCATATTTGCCTCTGTTTGTAACATCAACCTGTACAGTAATTGTATCATTTTTATTACAAACCTTAGAAGACATAACAAGATTTGAATACTGATATTTTGTATAGGATAGCCCATATCCAAAGGGATAAAGTGCATTTTTATCAGCAAGATCTACATATTTGGGACTGTGCCAGCCAGACAATTGATTATAGTAAACAGGTGTTTGTGAGCTATGATATGGGAAGGAAATAGAAAGCTTTCCGCTGGGAATAAATTCGCCATATAAAAGTTCAGCAGTAGCTTTTCCACCCAATATTCCAGAGTTGAAGGTTTCAACTATAGCATCAGCATTTCTGTATAGCCATGGAATAGATAGGGGTTTACCATTTACCAATATAACAATTAGAGGTTTACTAAGGGATTTTAAAGCCGTAAGGAGTTCTAGCTGAGAACCAGATAATTCAAGGTTGGCTCTATCCTTGAATTCACCATTTTGTTCTACGCAGTCACCAACAACTGCTATAATTGCATCGCAATCTGATGCAGTAGAAACAGCACCTTCAATATCCTGTTCGTCAGTTAGAATATCACAGCCTTTGTGATAAGCAACTTCAATTCCTCGTGATACAGATAGCTCAGTAATGCCCTTTAGCATTGTGTAATATTCAAAATTAGGGACAGTATCAGGTTTAGGGTCGGGGTGAGTGAAAAATGTCCAATCTCCAAACTGTGCTTTTAAGTTATCAGCATTTGGACCAATTACTGCTAGCTTTTTGATTTCGTTATTTTTATTCAGAGGAAGAATATTTTTGCTGTTTTTAAGCAGAACCAAGGATTCTCTTGTAAGCTCAAGATTTACCTGTTGATGCTCTTCACAGGAAATAACAGCCCTGCTCATATAGCCACTTCTTTTTTTTGTATCAAAGAGACCCATTGAAAATTTTATGGACAAAATTCTCCCTACAGCCTCATCAATTAGGGACTCAGAGAGTACACCTGATTTAACAAGCTTAATAGTTGCCTCATAGAAGTCGTTTGTGGCCATAATCATGTCATTCCCAGCTTCTACAGACTTTTTGGAAGCATCACTAATATCGGGAGATACCTTTTGCAAAGTTACAAGGCTACCTGTATTATTGTAATCTGTTACTACAAAACCTTCAAAACCAAGCTCTTCCTTTAATATTTCACGAAGAAGCTTCTTGTTTACAGACATTGGTATGCCATCAATAGACTGGTAGCCAGTCATAAAGGTTGCACAACCAGCCTCAACAGCTTTTTTAAATGGAGGTAGAAATACCTCTCTAATCTTTCTGTAGGTTACTTCAGTGTCGTAGGCATCTCTTCCACCTGTGCTTTCACCATAAGCAAGATAATGTTTTGCACAAGCAGAAATACTATCTGCATCAGATAGGTTTTTTCCTTGATAACCTCTGATGATAGCAGCAGCCAATACGCCTATAAGAAAAGGGTCTTCTCCAAAGGTTTCATTTATACGTCCCCAACGCAAGTCTCTTCCTATGCAAAGCACTGGCGAGAAAGTCCAATGTATACCGTCAGCTGCTACCTCTTTGGCAGTTACTCTTCCAACCTTTTCAATTAATTCAGGATTCCAGCTACAGGACATTCCAAGCTGTGATGGAAATATGGTTGCACCATTCATAAGGCCATGACCATGTATGGCATCAATTCCAAATATTATAGGAATACCAAGTCTGCTTGACAATGCTAATTCCTGAAGGTGGTCTGCGTTTTTGCCAAGAACATGAAGAAAAGAGCCTGCATTTTTGTTAACAACCCAGTCTTCTGCTTCTTCTACTGTTAACGTATTGTAGCTAATTTGCATCATTTGTCCTACTTTTTCTTCTAAAGACATTAGAGAAAGTAAATTATCTGTACGCTCTTTTGGTGAAAGGCTAGGATTTTGATATATAAATTCCATAAAGTTATATCCATGTTTAAATTTTTATAAAAGGAAACATGGACTTAGCACCTCCTTTTAAAAATAAATTACTAAAAATCTATCGTTTAATCTTATAAATGGTTTGTCGCCAAATAATTGCTTGAATTAGTATACATTAAATATATTACATTGCTAAATATATTTTTACAACAACCAAATATAATAGCAGGTTATATAAAGATGCAGAATAGTTGTTAGTTTTAATAAATCTTTACTTAATATGTAGAAAGAACAAATCTTAATTATTTATCACAAAATAATCTGTTTATGAAGGAGAGGGAATGAGATGGTTAGCTTTTTGGAGAGTTATTGGCTGGCAATAGTCGTTGCAGTTTTGGTTTTGGGTTATATTTTTTATTTGGCTATAAATAAGAGATGGAATAAGCTGAGGATGATTGCAAATAGGTTAATGTTACAAGCAGAGGAGACTATTATTGGTACAAAGATGGGACAAGAAAGATTTGAACAGGTATTGACACAGGTCTATTTATTGATTCCTGTTTGGATAAGGATATTTGTGAGTAGAAGCCAATTTGAGAAGATATTGCAGCAATGGTTTGAACTAATTAAGGATAGCTTAGATGATGGTAAAATAAATAATTCTGTTGAAAAAGAAGATATACATATTGGAAGCATACAATAATAATTACTGCAAATTGCATATCCATATAGATGTATTTATATGTTTTATGTAATGCATAATATTACCTAAAAATAAGAATAAATATTATTTTTGTAAAATAATCTAAGAAAAAGAAGGGTTTTGTTGATATAATTATGAATAATATACAAAAATAACTTATTTTTAAGGGGGATATGTAATGTCTAAGAGTTTTTGCAGTAATGTAGGGACAAATATCAAAAAAATTGGTGTTCAAACAATGTTAATTTGCTTTCTATTGGTTTTATTAGTATTGCCGTGCAATGCCAATGCAGATACATCTTTGCGTGTAATATCAGGAACAATAACATATGGCAATGGTTTTGCTCCTGAAGGGGGTATATGGATTACAATGTACGCCATGGGAGAAAATGGAGGAATTTTTGCAACAGAAGTATTAATACGTGAAGGGGATTATGCAACAGAATACGCAATACCGGTAGATTTATCTTATACAAATAACAGTAGCTGCTTTATTATTAAATGTGAGCCTCAAAAAGCAACGAATTATTCTGCTGAGATATATGATACATTAGTTGACGTAAGCAATGAGGATGCAACAAATATAGACTTTACAACACAATGGCTCACTGAGCGCACAATTTCTGGTACTATTACATATTTAGATGGTTTGGCACCTGCGGGTGGAATAAATGTAACAGTCTCTGCTATTGGAGAATGTGACTTTGAAACAGTTGTAACAATACCTGAGGGCTATAGCCAAGTAGAATATACAATTCCTCTTGACTTATATTTTTTGAGTTCTAATACAAGCTTTGAGGTAAAATGCAGGCCTGAAGCTTCAACAAATTACGAAGGAAATGACTATGGAACATTGATTGATATATATGAGAATAATGCAACAAATATAAATCTTTGGGTAGAAGATCTATAGAAATAAATTTTTAGCGAAAAACCATAAGTAAACATGAGCATCATAGAAAAAGTGTAGAAAAGTTAAAAGGGGCTGTTGCAAAAGCTAATTAGTTTTGTAATTGCTCCTTTGCTATGTAAAAATGTAAATAATATTTACGCTATTGTTGCAGATTAATTGATTGAGGTGTATAATTCTATAGCAAATTGATTTTCTGTTAAGTACTAAAGTAGAGAGTAAATATGCTAAGTATATGCGTAAAATTTCTTTATTGTATTACAAGGAGGACTACAAATGTATGATTATCTGATTGTTGGAACCGGTCTTTTCGGATCAATATTTGCATATGAAGCTAATAGAAGAGGTAAGAAATGCCTAGTTATAGACAAACGTTCACATGTAGGCGGAAATATATATACAACACTGGTTGATGGAATTCATGTACATAAGTATGGTGCACATATTTTTCACACCAGCAACAAGGATTTATGGGAATATGTCAATAAGTTTGCGGAATTTAATAGATATACAAATTCTCCAGTTGCAAGGTATAAATCAGAACTTTATAATATGCCTTTTAATATGAATACCTTTAATAAGATGTGGGGAGTAACTACTCCATCAGAGGCAAAAGCTAAAATTCAGCAGCAAATTGATGAGGCTGGGATACTAGAGCCTCATAACCTTGAAGAGCAAGCTATAAGCCTGGTTGGAAGAGACCTTTATGAGAGGTTAGTAAAAGGGTATACAGAGAAGCAATGGGGAAGAAGAGCAACAGAGCTTCCAAGCTTTATTATAAAGAGATTGCCTATTCGTTTCACATATGACAACAATTATTTTAATGATAAATATCAGGGTATACCTATTGGTGGCTACACTCAGATTATTGAAAAAATGCTGAAGGGAATAGAAGTTCGGCTTAATACTGATTTCTTTATGCAGCGTGATGAATTGACGGCGCTTGCAGATAAGATTGTTTTCACAGGAATGATAGATGAATTTTATAACTATTGCTATGGTGAGCTTGAATATCGCTCACTTCTTTTTGAAACAGAAGTTTTAGCTTGTGAGAATTATCAAGGAAATGCGGTTGTTAATTTCACTGAATATGATATTCCATATACCAGAATCATTGAGCATAAGCATTTTGAATTTGGATGCGAAAGCGATAATGTAAATCCTAAGACAGTCATTACAAAGGAATATCCGGCGGCATGGAAGCATGGTGACGAGCCGTACTATCCAATGAATGATGATAGAAATAATGAACTTTATGCAAAGTATAGGGCTTTAGCGGACGAAGAAAATAAAGTCATTTTTGGTGGTCGACTTGGAATGTATAAGTATTTTGATATGCATAATGTAGTAGCTGAGGCATTATCTTGCGTAGAAAAACAGTTGCTATAGCCTGAAAAATCTTGTTATTTATAAAGCAGCTAAAAGCTAATTAATTGACTCAACTTTCTCAGTTAAAATTGTAGTTGTTGGATAGAATGGAAGGCTAAGTTAACAATCTAAATTAACTGGCTGCATAGTAGCAACTAATTGACCTTAAGAAAACAAAAAAGGCTTACTGTATAGATTTTATTATATAGTAAGCCTTTGTGCTTGTAAGCATTACAGGATAAGTCTGCTTTTTTTAGTTGAACCCAAAGATTTTCCTTGATAGAGAATAGCACAATAGTATAAGCTTTCTTCCTAAATACCCACTAAATTGTACCAAAGAACCTAAAAAGGATTTATCTACTTCATCAAATAATTGTTGGTCTTTTGAGCTTAAATAACGCCAAAGCTCTTCCTTTTTATTCATACTTTGCTCTGTATTATCTTTTAGTAACAGTACTGTACTAACTGTCATCATCATAACCAAGTATTTTATCATATATTTGCGTAGCTTTTTACATTCGATGAGCATAGGATTATAGCAGTCTATCATTATTTTTGTTACCTTGATTTGCTGATCAATGCGCTGTATCATTATTTTCTCATTAACTGATTGGTCTACTCTTCCAATGAAATACCTATATAGGTCTAAATCTGTATAGTACATTGTCTTTACATGGGGCAATGGCATATAAACGAAAATGTTGTCCACATAGAAGGTATGCTTAGGGAGCACCAGATTACATTCTTTTAGAACTTCTGTCCTGTAAATAACAGAGTGCATCAGTATATTCTGACTGTATTTTAGATAACCTAAATCATTCCAACTGAATATTTTATCTTCAGGCATTGCGCTCTTATAATTAATACTCTTGGACTTACCGATGCTCATATTTTCATAAACATAATTTGTAATAAGCATGTCTAAAGAAGTGGAATTATTAATCATGGTTTTTAAAATGCTTAATACTTTTTGTAAACAGTTTTTATCAAACCAATCGTCACTGTCTAAAACCTTGAAATATACGCCATTTGCATGTTTGAGCCCAGTGTTTATTACATCACCATGGCCGCCGTTTTCTTTATGGATTGCACGTACTATATTAGGGTAGTTCTTCTCATATTCATCAGCAATTACTGAAGTATTATCACTAGAACCGTCATCAATAATTAATATTTCTAATTCGTCGCTTCCTATAAGCAATGATTCTACTGCTCTATCCATATAGGCAGCTGAATTATAACAAGGTATCACTATAGTCAGAATTTTCATTTTGATATCTCCTGATTATTAATTTTAATTGTTTTACTTAACTGTACACGTGAAGTAAACTGCCACGTTAATTCAGCTAACAAAACTCCTCCAAAAACATCAACAAGGACATGCTGTCTTGTTGTCAATGTAGAAATACATATCATTAGTGCTACTAATAATGATACGTAACGATACCATAAAGGTATGGTTTTACATTTTCTTAAACCAGCAAAGCAATACCAGCTAACTAAACAATGAATTGATGGAAATAGATTATTTGCTGGGTCTATATTATATAAATACTGTAGCATATCCCAAAAAACACCCGTTTGTGTTATTTCAGGTCTTATATTCGTTGTAGGAAAAGATATATATGTTATAAAGCATACTATTTTTCCTAATAGATCTGCGCAAATAAACCTATAACAATGTTCTTTATCTATTCTGCATATTAAAATGTAATTTATAATCCAAAAAAAGTAACTTCCAAAATAAATCAGTACAGTTATAGGAATTACAGGGAAAATATCGTCAACTTTTGAGGTTAAGTCATAAAACAACCTATCTTCATAAAACAGACGTACTCCAGTATATACTGAAAAATTAAAAATAACGCATATAATTAAGGGCACAATAGCATATTTAGGTACAAGGGAACGAATTTTTTCTATTATTTTCATGTCATCTCCTGTTTTAAACTTAAAATGAGTAGGATAATTATCTGCATATAATAAACAATATTTTTATAAAAATGATAGGGAAAATTCCATTATTAGGTCTTTAATACTAAAGTCCTTATAAGACCCTTATAAAGTATAATATTTATTGCAATATTAAGTCAATATGCTAATGGTGATTTAGATAAATATCTATACAGAAAAATATTTCCAATAGGGGTTTTAGATTGTGATATGTCAAATCAATGCTTAATATCACTATTTTTTTGTCTTTTTTCTACCGTATAGGAGAATTACTCCACATAGAAGAAGAACTGAGAATTTGGTTTGCTGCTTCAAGATAATCAATAGAACTGTGGCATTTTTGTATCTTCTTCAGCAGTTTTCCGTCCTTATCAGCATGAGCTGACAGTTGCCTCCAGAATTCCTTCATTTTATCACATAAATGCTTTTCACCAGATAGAGTATTCTTATAGTAACTAAAAATTCCATCATGGAATTCTTTGAGTAGAGATATTTTGTCTTCATGCTGAATTGTTTTCCCTTTTATAGCAGATGGCAAAAATGGATTGCTAAGAGCACCTCTTCCTAACATGAAGTTTTTTATGTTTGGAAAACGTGTGCTAATACGCAAGAAGTCATCAAATGTAAATATATCTCCATTATAGGTTATCTCGTGCTTACAAGCGGAGGCTATAGCTTCAAAGGAATCCAAATCAACGCTGCCAGTGTACATCTGTTTACCAGTACGAGCATGTATTATCACACCTCCTAAGGGATATTCGTTAAGTACATTAATTACGCGCATACCCTCTTCAGAATTATCTAGACCAAGTCTCATTTTTACAGTTATAGTATTGGGCCCAGCACAAGCTATATCAAGAAGCTTTTTTATCATATCAGGATAGGGAAGTATTCCTGACCCTCTTTTCTTTCTAGTCACCATAGGAAAGGGGCAGCCAATATTCCAGTTGATCTCATTATATCCCATATCAGCAATTACATCGGAAAAAAGCTTGAATTCAGCTCCGTTATTGCTGAGAATTTGAGGTATAACCTTAATATTTTTATCATTATGTTCGACCATAATATCCTTCAATAGTACAGGATTTACTTTATCCATATCAGCGGTGGCAATAAATGGGGCGTAATATGCATCAATACCTCCAAAAAGCTTTGAATATAAATTTCTGTAGCATGCAATAGTCATTCCTTGAATTGGTGCCAAAAAAAGGTTCATATCTACTCATCCTCTGTTATGTTTAATTTTGAAATTAATGTATCATAATACTATATAGTTAACGGAATAAATGCAATAGTAAAATTTATAACCCAACTTTGCCAATTAAATGTTTATCCATGCTCAATTTTATCAATAGTTCGCTACTAAGTAAATTAACTTATTGTAAGCAATTATTTAACTTTTCGTTTGGTAATGAAAAAGGTGTTAAAATATTTACTCCATTAGGCTATTTATTATGTTTTTTGAAAATGCAGATAAATTTTGATAGAAGTAGCAGAGGATTATGTGTTTGTTGGCTTTTAAACCCATATTATAATTCTGTTCGCATTTCGCATTCAGATGAATTATTAAAGGGGTACAAATAAGAAAAGATGTATTAAACCATAAATATATAGTCTTATGTGAAAAATTGTAATAATATATATGAAGACAATGTAGAAAAGGAAGTGTATTATATGTTGAAAATGAAACCAGCATATCTATTAAATGAAAAATTTGATGATATATATTTTGATGTGGTTGATGCGATAGATGAAGCACAGCAAATTTATTTGATTAACAATAATATTATTGAACGGATTAGTAAAAATGCGGAAATTGGTGAACCGTTTATTATTGGTGAAACAGGGTTTGGAGCAGGGCGGTTGGTAGTTTCACTAATGCAATATTTGGACAAAAACAGTCTGAAAAATGTCTACATAGAATATAATTCAGTTGAATTATACCCGATGAGTCCTGATAGAATGCACAATATACTTGATGGATTTAGAGAGCGGGTTGGTGATAAAATTGATGCCCTTGTGAAAGCATATCAAAGTATTGACATAAATGTTAGTGGATGGCACACTGTGGAAATTATACAGCCCTTTGGAAAGCTAAGATTAAATCTGTGGGTTGGAGAAGCTCTTGATATGGTTAGTTCCATAGAAAAATGCTGTGATGTTTGGTTTCTCGATGGGCACAGTCCTAAAAAAAATCCTGCAATATGGCGCCCAGAGCTTCTATTGGAAATTGGTAAAAAAACAAAGGCAGGAGGAACCTGTGCTACTTTTACTGTTGCAGGAGCTGTAAAAAGAGCCTTGACCGATGCCGGATTTATAATTAAGAAATTTCCTGGGTGTGGTGGCAAAAATGAGGTGCTGCAGGGAATAAAAACTGAATTATGATGAAGGATTGAAAATCAACTTTCTAACATAGCTTTTTAACTGTGGTGCATTGTAATTTGGAGTAATCCTTATCATGGGGAGGTCCAGGAAGGTGTGCTGTTAAAACATAGGATTTGTTGTACATTGCAAAAGGCACGAACATTCAATATTTTATATCTCAAATATAACGAGGCAAGAAAATGTCCTCCACTTCTATAAGTGGCGGATACCGCTTTGGTTTTCAGTCTGTGAGAATATCTCCCGCCTCGTTGAATATAGGCGTTATAACGGCATAAGATATAAAGGAAATAATATCCACATAAAAAGTACATCGAAACCGCATTGTTATATGGGAGTTTTATTTTTTATGATGGAGGTATAAAATGAGAAACAAATTTATATGTGTTTTGATGTTCTTGACTATTTTTATCCAGTGCTTTTCTATTACCGGATTTAATTCAGAATATGCAATAGCAGCAGCTGCAAGTATAACTAATGGTATACAATTTAAAGATGCTTCTGGAAATGTAATACATGCTCATGGTGGCGGGTTAATTAAATATGGTGACTATTATTACTGGTATGGAGAATATCGTGATAGCAGCAATTATTTTCTTGGCGTCAGATGCTATAGGTCAACTGATTTAAAGAACTGGGAATATCGTGGAGAAGTTCTGGCCCCAAATTCAGCAACAGAACTTAACAAATGTAATGTTGAGAGACCAAAGGTTATGTATAATGCATCAACAAAGCAGTTTGTAATGTGGATGCACTGGGAAAATGGTGTTAACTATGGACAAGCCAGAGCAGCAGTTGCATATTGCAATACACCAGACGGAAAGTTTACATATCATGGAAGTTTTAGGCCGATGGTAAACTCAGGTGTGACAGATCATGGTTTGCCGGGTTATATGTCAAGAGACTGTAATGTTTTTGTCGATACTGATGGAACTGGATATTTTATATCATCTTCAAATGAAAATATGGATTTGCATTTATACAAGTTAACTGCTGATTATAAAGGAATTGCTTCACTTGTGGCAAAATTATTTGTAGGTAAGCAAAGAGAGGCTCCATGCCTAATTAAAAGGAACAATTACTATTATCTTATAACATCAGGTTGTACAGGCTGGAATCCAAATCAAGGCAAGTATGCTTATTCGACTAATCTGTCAAGTGGTTGGTCTGAACAATATAACTTGGGAGATTCAACTACATATAATTCACAACCTGCATATATTATACCTGTTCAGGGGACTAATGGTACAAGCTATTTATATACAGGAGATAGATGGGCTGGCGCTTGGGGCGGTAAGGTAAATGATTCTAAGTATGTATGGCTGCCTCTTATATTTGAATCAGATACAAGTCTTAAGCTGCCTTATTCCGATTCCATACAAATAGATACTGTGTCAGGTGCAATATCATATAAAGATGATACTACTGCGCCAGATCTTAGTGATGGATGGGGGTTGGTGTTCAGTGATGATTTTGACGGAGTAAGTCTTAATACCAAAAACTGGAACTATAACTATCCTTGGGGAAATACTCACACTAACAGAGCTTACTGTGCTCCTGAAAATGTAAGTGTATCAAATGGGTTACTCAAAATAAAAGCTGAGAATAAAAGACATCCAAATGCTCCTGCAACAACAACATCATATGATGGAAACTTTTCTTTAGACTATACCTCGGGAGCTGTAAATACAAACGGGAAGTTTAATTTTACAGCTGGCTACATAGAGGGAAGATTTAAAATGCCTGGAACAACAGGATTTTGGCCTTCATTCTTCACTTTGAATGCAAATGGCTCAAGACCACCTGAGATAGATATATTTGAAATATTAAGTCATGAACCAACAGCACTTCATACAAATTATCATTATGGTGCTTCGAAATCTCACTATTATAAACAAACAGTAGCAGATTTATCAAAGGATTTTCACACATATGCTGTAGAATGGGATTCTGAGTATATGAAGTGGTATTTAGACGGCAAACAGGTGGCAAGTACATTTAGAGACTCTCAAGCGATAGCTGCTGCAAAAAATATGTACTTGATAATTAACCTTGCTGTGGGTGGCTGGGAAACTGATCCTAATAGTTCTACTGATTGGTCTCAGGATTTTGAATGTGATTGGATAAGAGTTTGGCAAAAAGGTGCTGTATCAATTCCAGAGGTTATATTAGGTGATATAAATAATGACAAGGCAGTTGACGCAATTGATTTTGCTCTGCTAAAGAAGTATTTACTGGGAGATAGCGTATTATCAGATGAACGTGCGAAAAAAGCTGCTGATGTAAGCAAAGACGGAACAATAGACGCAATAGATTTTGCACTTTTAAAGAAATATTTGTTAAAAGCAATAACTGAATTTTAATTAATATTTATCTTGAAAAATACAGTATATATAGATATAATTATAAATACAAATTTATAACGCCTAGATTCAAAATGAAATTTTTTGATTGTAGAAAAATATCATTACATCAGCGGCGTGTAAGCGAGTCGGGAGATATTCTCACTGCCTGAAAAACAAAGCAGTATCCGCCACTTATAGTAGTTGTGGACAATTTCTTTCCTCGTTATATTTAAAAACAGCGTAGAAAAAGCTAAGATTTAATTAATTTCTCAAGAGAGCCGATGGTTGCTGAGAATCGGTGAAAGGTTAAATCAATCCACTTTTGAGCTGTCGGTGATGAATCGAAAGGTCAGTACCCTTTATCCTACTATTAAGAGGTCGGTTATTTATATATAATCGGCAATTTGAGTGGCAACGCGGATGCCTTCCGTCTCATTTATTTATGGGATGGGAGGTTTTTTATACTTTTGGGAAAAATAAAGTAATATTATTCTTACCGAAATAACAAATGTGTTAAGTTAATAGTAATTAAGAAGCAAATTTAAGAAAAACTATTTTTAAAAGAACCCTATATACGATTTGGATTTTCTATATTTAGGAGAATTAACGAGATAGTGCAAATAAAATTAAATGTAAGATAGTATAAGGAGGAAGTATATGTTAGATTTAAAATTTTTAAGAGAAAATCCTGAAATTGTGAAACAAAATATCAGAAATAAGTTTCAGGATAACAAGCTGGGTTTGGTGGATGAAGTTATTGCATTAGATGTAGAGCTTAGAAATACTAAAGTAGAAGCCGAGTCTTTACGTGCAAATAGAAATAAGATTTCAAAAAGCATAGGTGGCTTAATGGCTCAGGGGAAAAAGGAAGAAGCAGAGGAAATGAAGAAGCAGGTTACTGCAAATTCAGACCGCTTAGCTCAATTGCAGATATTGGAGGATGAGCTGGAAGAGAAGGTCAAAAAAATTATGATGGTTATTCCAAATATAATTGACCCAAGTGTTCCAATTGGTAAGGATGACAGTGAAAATGTTGAAATTCAGGTATATGGTGAGCAATTTGTACCTGATTTTGAAATACCTTATCATACAGAAATAATGGAGAAATTAAGTGGAATTGATTTAGAAAGTGCCAGAAAGGTTGCTGGGAATGGCTTTTATTACCTAATGGGAAACATTGCAAGACTTCATTCAGCTGTTATTTCATATGCAAGAGACTTTATGATTAATCGTGGATTTACCTACTGTATACCACCTTTTATGATACGCAGCGAGGTTGTTACAGGGGTTATGAGCTTTGCAGAAATGGAAGCTATGATGTATAAAATAGAAGGTGAAGACTTATACTTAATTGGTACTAGCGAACATTCTATGATTGGAAAATTTATTGATACTATTTTAACAGAAGATGCATTGCCACAAACCTTGACAAGCTACTCTCCTTGCTTCAGAAAAGAAAAAGGAGCTCATGGACTTGAAGAAAGAGGAGTATATAGAATTCACCAATTTGAAAAACAGGAAATGATAGTAGTGTGTAAACCTGAAGACAGTATGATATGGTTTGAAAAAATGTGGCAAAACACAGTAGATTTGTTCCGCTCATTAGATATTACAGTGAGGACTTTGGAATGCTGCTCAGGCGATTTAGCAGATCTGAAAGTAAAATCTATTGATGTAGAGGCTTGGTCTCCAAGACAAAAGAAGTATTTTGAAGTAGGAAGCTGTTCAAATCTCGGAGATGCGCAGGCAAGGCGTTTGAAGATTCGTGTAGACGGCAAGGATGGAAAATACTATGCACATACCTTGAACAATACTGTTGTTGCACCACCTAGAATGTTGATAGCATTCTTAGAAAATAACCTGAATGCTGACGGTTCTGTTAATATCCCTGCTGCGCTTCAGCCTTATATGGGTGGTATGACTGTAATAAAGTAATAATTTAGTGAATTACGTTATAGAATAAATAATTATATGAAAAAATAATACTTTAAATAGTAAATATTTCACTAAATTTTATAACAAAATTTTAAAGACATATCAAGTGCGTTTTTAGAGAAACTTGGTATGTCTTTATTATTTAATCTATATTTTTAAAGAAAATAAAGCAATACTTTAAATTTATTATAACTATTTATAATAGAACGCTATATTTTAAACTTATAGAATGCAATTGCAGAATCCTTTGTAAACCATACAATTGATGGTCATTGACTTGAATGAAACATATGAGAAATATTTTCTGTTACTAGAGATATAGTTATCAACAGGTTATCCCAAAACACATTTATCAACAATTTTTTCTTCCCACCATCCAAACGCTACTCTTCCGCCTGCAATAACATCAGGATCGTCGATAGAAAGATACACTAGGAATGAACCATTAGGGGGGAATATTAGCTTACCATTTTCTGTATCAACAACAGTTGTTCCAGCCTCACCTCTGCGGACAAAAGCTTTTACTCCTCCAGAGGGTTCTTCTGTTACATTTGAAGCTAAATGAATTTGAACTCTAGGTTGTGGAGCAGGTTGAATAGCGGTATTGGACGGAGTTACAAGGGGTGAAACAACAAATTGTTGGCCTGGAGTAGTTGCATTAAACCAAAACTGTGCTCTAAAGGGCGATGTGGAGATGTCCGTTACAGTCCATACATTTACGTGTAGTAGTACGCCAGAGTTTGGTGGATTATATAATCTTGCCCACGCACTTGTGCCAGCACCCAATTTTAAATTATCTGCATAACCAATAAAGTATCGCCCTTTAGTGGATTGATACAGTTCAATTGGTATATTTACAGTTTTAGAGTAGTCTCCTTGAAAATATAAAAACGGATTTAAATTATTAAAATCAACCATAAATTATCCTTCCTAGTTTCTATTTTAGCACTAAAAATGTTTCTATTTATAATATGTTAACTACATAGGCTGATGTGATTGTACTTTCAAAAATAGGAATTAGCGCATTTACAATTTATTTAAGCAAAGTAAGTAAAATGCTATACAAATATAAGTTAAAATCTCAACTTTCACAGTTAAAAATCGTAGGTGTTAAACTTACCAATGGAAAGTTGAGTTAAAATTAATAATTATCTCCATAATAACGAGGCAAGAAACTTCTATAAGTGGCGATACCGCTTTGTTTTTCAGGCGGCGAGAATATCTCCCCCTTGCTTACACGCCGTTGATGTAATAAATTTTTCTACAATCGAAAAATTTCATTCTGATTATAGGCGTTATAAAAAATATAGTCAAAACAAATACTATAATCTAAAAATATCTTTGTTATAAGGAGAATTGTATATGACTACGTACACAGGTGTTGTTAAATGGTTTGATAATGAAAGAGGTTATGGTTTTATTTCTACTAATGAAGGTGAGGATGTATTTTTACATCATTCACAAGTTAAAGAAAAAGGAAATGATAAGGATATTCATGAGGGTGAATCAGTAACATTTGATATTATTAAGGATAAAAAAGGGCCATCAGCTGTAAATGTTCAGAAAGCGTAATCCTGCCTACTAGAATTGTCTTTTATGATAATAGAAGGATGG
The DNA here is from genome assembly GCA_023416275.1 of Bacillota bacterium. Lineage (GTDB taxonomy): Bacteria > Bacillota > Clostridia > Acetivibrionales > DSM-1351 > Ruminiclostridium. The sequence continues at coordinate 15,535 of JAEZIB010000065.1, forward strand.
AATATAGTTTGCTGCATTTATTCCTCACAACCTTAAAAATTAAGTTGTTTATATAAAATTTTTTTAAAAGTGTATTGTTTATAATAAATTGTAGTTAAAAGTATGGAAACACATTTTAATTAGTTGCAAAAGCGACATTATGGCAAAGCCCGCAAATATTATTTTATTACATGAACAGTACACTTTGTTTTTGTTCCGTCTTCAGAAGCGTAAATGTAGGCGGTACCTTTTTTTATAGCTGTAATTGCTCCTTTTGGATCAACTTTTACAATTTTCGAATTGCTTGAAGACCATACCGGAGACAAACCTGAAGATACATTTGCAGTTATTTTTGCAGAAGTGCCCTCTTTTAAGCTTAGTTCTGATGAGCTTAAGGCGATAGTGGGCTTTTCAACAATAACACTGCAGCTTTTTGACACACCATCAACAGTAGCGGTGATGGTAGCGGTTCCATGCTTAACTGCTGTTATATTGCCTGAAGTATCTACAGTAACAACACTTTTTTTGTTTGTTCTCCAGACAGGGCTTATGCCAGAAGAGACAGTAGCCGATAGCTTTGACTTCTGACAGCGGTATAATTTAATGTTAGTGTTGTTTAGTACTATTGTAGGAGATTTTACTTTGATTTTGCAGGTGGAGCTGCTTCCGTCAGAGGTGGCTGTTATTATAGCTTCTCCTGGTTTAATGCCAGTTACAGTGCCATTTTCATCAATTGTTGCAATACTTTTCTTATTGCTTTTCCATATGACTTTTGAATTGTTTGAGGTGGTTGCTGATATGTTGATGCTCTGATTTCGCTCAATGGAGGCGCTTGTTTTACTAATGGTGATTTTTGTTTTGTTTACAGTAAGCTTACAAGCTGCTTCTGCATTTTTTATCTTAGCTGTAATAGTTACTGTTCCGGATTTTTTTGCAGTGACCAACCCATAAGTATTAACAGAGGCAATACTAGAATTGCTGCTTTTCCAGGTGGGAATTTTACCATTAGAAGCCAGTGCTAATATATAAAATTGATTACCTATATCAACAACTGCGGAATATTTAGATAGTATAATAAAGGAAAGGGATGAACTTGCATACAAAGTTTGAATTGGTAATGAAAAAATAGTGAATAAACATAATATTAATGCTAATAGGGTTTTTTTAGTCTTTGACATTAGAATCCTCCATTCATAGAATGTGAGGAATAAATGATAATATATGATAAACAGCAAACTTGAGCTTATTTTAGCATACATGTATAAAAATGTAAACACGTAATTTTCGGGTGCTACTCTCTATTGATTTGGTTTCTGGTGAAACAAATGATAAGGTGTTTTAAAATGGCTTGACTATATAAAACAAAAATGATAAATTTAAATAAATACTTTATTTGTAAAAGAAATATTACTAAAGAGATACTTAAAATATTTATATAAAAAATGTTATTAATATAAATGTTATTAACAGATAACTTAAAAACTGAATATGTATTCTTCAGGGAGAGGTGAAATTCCTTATCGGCGGTAAAGCCCGCGAGCCATAATGGCTGATCTGGTTAGATTCCAGAGCCGACAGTATAGTCTGGATGAGAGAAGAATTTTGTGTATATTTTTAATGTTTGTATTAGTTTATCCAGCCCTGAAGTTTTATGCTTCAGGGCTTTTTGCGTACTTTTTTGTTTTTGTAGTGCTATTAAATAAAAATGCGACGTTTACATTTAGTGCATTCATTGGCCTCTTCGCATTTTTGAGCAATTCTTTTGTGTGAACATGGTGCGTTTTCGAACTAAAAAACACAAGTGTTTCTTGATGGTGTGTTTACGATAGAGTTGCCAAAAAGGAGGAGAACCTCAGCGAAGCTGAGCTTTTCCACTGAAGCATTTACCAAATTTTTTTTACCAAATGGGGCATGGGAGGATATTATGAACAGGCATGAAGTCTATATGAAAAGAGCAATACAACTTGCAAAAGGTGGCTGGGGTAGAACTAATCCTAATCCTCTGGTTGGTGCAGTAATTGTCAGGGATGGGGAAATTATTGCAGAGGGTTTTCATCAATTTCTGGGAGGCGCACATGCAGAGGTGGAAGCTATTAGTAATAGCAAGCAGGATGTAAAAGGGAGTACTATTTATGTTAATCTGGAGCCGTGCTCACATTATGGCAAAACGCCTCCTTGTGCTTTGAAAATAATAGAAGCTGGAATAAAAAAAGTAGTAATAGCTATGCAAGACCCTAATCCACTAGTATCTGGGAAGGGAATAAAAATGTTAAGGGATGTTGGAATTGAAGTAATAGAGGGCATTCTTGAAAAAGAGGCTAAAGTACTAAATGAGATATTTATTAAATATATTATTCATAAAATACCTTTTGTAATTATGAAAACTGCCATGACACTAGATGGAAAAATAGCTTCAGCTAGCGGTGATTCAAAGTGGATTTCAGGGGAAAACTCAAGGCAACAGGTACATGTTATACGTGACAGAGTTTCTGCCATTATGGTTGGAATAAATACAGTGTTAGTTGACAATCCAGCACTTACTGCTAGGTTAAATTCTGGAAGAGGAAGGGATCCAATCAGAATTATTGTTGATAGCAAGGGGATAATACCTATAGAAAGTCAGGTCATTAATGTAGAGTCCTCATCAGGTGTAATACTTGCTACAACATCCTTAATTGATAATGAAAAGGAAAAACAGCTCAAAGACAAGGGCGTACACGTTCTGAAGCTGGATAATCCAAGCTGTAATGGGCATGTAGATTTAAATAGACTTATGCAGGAATTGTACAAGCTTGAAATTGATAGTGTGCTTTTAGAGGGCGGAGGTAACTTGAATGCAGCTGCATTGAATTGTGGAATTGTTGATAAAGTAATGTTTTTTATTGCTCCAAAAATAATAGGAGGAATAAATGCAAAAACTCCTATTGAGGGAGTTGGGATTAGTCTTATAAAGGACGCTATTAATCTAAAAAATATCAATATTCAAAGATTTGATGAGGATATTCTCATAGAGGGATATGTGAAAGGAGAATAATGTTTACAGGAATTGTAGAAGAAATAGGTAATGTAAAAAAAATAGTACACGGAAGCTTATCCATAAAGCTTTCAATTAATTGCTCTAAGATTCTTGAAGATGTAAAAATAGGAGACAGCATTGCTGTAAATGGAATATGTCTTACAGTAGTTGAGCTGGCTTCTTCATGGTTTACTGTTGATGTTATGCCTGAAACTATGAGAATGACAAGTCTTAATAGACTTAATTTATCTGACAAGGTTAATTTGGAAAGAGCCTTGAAATTATCAGATAGGTTAGGAGGACATATTGTTTCAGGGCATATTGATGGAGCAGGAATTATTAAAAGCCTTGTAAGGGAAGATAATGCAATATGGATTAGTGTTGAGGCTGCAGAGTCAGTAATGAAGTATATTATTTACAAGGGTTCTGTGGCACTTGATGGGACTAGCCTTACTATTGCTTGCGCTGATGAGAGCTCCTTTAAAGTCTCACTAATACCACACACAGCAGGAAACACTGTTCTTGGGCTTTTAAAAGCAGGAGATAAAGTAAATGTTGAGTGTGATGTAATAGGTAAATATGTGGAAAGACTACTTAAAGGGAATATTCAAGATCCAGCTTTGCAAAAACCAAATAAAGATATATCCATTGATTTTCTTAGAAGTAACGGATTTATATAAGTATTTGGCACAAATCAAATTTCGGTAGCAAACCATTGATAAGTTTGAATACCGATAGATTTTTTATGTAGGAAAGTTGAGTTACTCATTGCATCAAGAAATATATGATAAAGCATAATCACTAATGCAAAATTTGACTTTACAAAATACTATGAATCAAAAGAATTTATTCAGAAAACGTGTGAAATTAAATTGGTGAAGGTGAGAGTTAAAGCAGTAAAAAACTATAAATATCAACAATAATGATATTAAGTAACTGCGAATTGTAATAATGGATGTAATTGGTTTGATAAATAGAAACAAAAGTGTAGCCAATATGGGTTTATATGGAGGGAAGTATATGAATTTTAATTCTATCGAGGAAGCTATAGAAGATATCAAACTGGGAAAAATGATACTGGTTTTGGATGATGAAGACAGAGAAAATGAAGGAGACCTTCTGATGGCAGCTGAAAAGGTGACACATGAACATGTGAATTTCATGGCTACCTATGGAAAAGGTCTAATATGTGTACCAGTAACGGAAGAACATGCCCGTATTCTTGAACTCAAGCCTATGGTGGAGATAAATACCGAAACTATGAAGACATCTTTTACTGTTACAGTGGATCATAGAGAATCAACAACCGGAATATCAGCATATGAAAGGGCAAATACAATAAAGGAATTGGCAAACCCTGAAGCGGTGAGCAGTGACTTTCTCAGACCAGGTCATATATTTCCTTTGATTGCAAGGGATGGTGGAGTTTTAAAACGCTCAGGACATACGGAGGCAGCTGTGGATATTGCAAGACTTGCAGGTCTGTATCCAGCAGGTGTTATTTGTGAAATTATGAGTGATGATGGAACTATGGCACGATTGCCTGAATTGCTTGAGTTTTCAAAAAAACATTCCATTAAAATCATTACAGTTGCTGATTTGATTAGCTATAGAAGAAATAAAGAAAAAGTAATTAGAGCTGCAGCTGTTGCAGAGCTCCCAACCAAATACGGAGAGTTTAAAATTGCAGCGTACGAAAATATTGTTAACGGTGAGCATCATGTTGCATTAGTAAAGGGTGACATTAAAAACTCTGAAGAACCAATATTGGTAAGGGTACATTCTGAATGTCTTACAGGGGATGCGTTCCATTCACAAAGATGCGATTGTGGAGAGCAGCTCGATGCAGCATTAAAGCAGATAAGTGAAGAAGGAAGAGGAGTACTACTGTATATGCGTCAGGAAGGTCGCGGAATAGGTTTAGTAAACAAAATACGTGCCTATGAGCTTCAGGATAAAGGAAAGGATACAGTTGAGGCAAATGTACTATTGGGATTTGCTCCAGACTTAAGAGAATATGGTACAGGAGCACAGATTCTATACGATTTGGGTGTAAGAAAAATAAAACTTTTAACTAATAATCCAAAGAAAGTTGTTGGTCTGAGCGGGTACGGACTTGAAATTGTAGAGCGAGTTCCTATTCAACTGGCTGCAAAAGAGGCAAATGAATTTTACATGAAAACAAAAAAAGAAAAAATGGGGCATATACTTAGTGGTTTTGATAAAGGCTTAAATTCAATTATAAATCAGGAGGAATAAAAATGTCAGTTAAAACTTATGAAGGAAAATTAGTAGCAAATGGTTTGAAATTCGGAGTTGTTATAGGCCGTTTTAATGAGTTTATTAGCAGTAAGCTATATGGCGGAGTAATTGATGGTCTTATTAGGCATGGAGCTGATGAAAAAGATATCGAGGCAGCATGGGTTCCGGGAGCTTTTGAAATTCCGCTGGTTGCACAGAAGCTTGCTGTCTCCAAAAAATATGATGCAGTAATTTGTATAGGCGCAGTTATCAGAGGCTCAACAGCACATTTTGACTTTGTTGCAAGCGAGGTATCCAAAGGCATTGCAAAGGTCTCATTAGATACTGGAGTTCCTGTGATTTTCGGTGTTCTAACTACTGACACTATTGAACAGGCTATAGAAAGAGCAGGCACAAAGGCAGGCAATAAGGGCTATGATGCAGCAGTTACAGCTATTGAGATGGCTAATTTGATGAAGCAGGTGTGAATCACCGCAAGTATTTCACCTAATTTTGATGTCAAAAGTGGGCATGGGAGGTTAAATGAAAACCTATAAAACCTCAGATATTGCACAAATAATAGGCGTACATCCCAATACTGTTCGGCTTTATGAGAAATTTGGACTTATACCCAAGGCAGAGCGTAAGGAAAATGGCTATCGTGTTTTTACTAATTTTCACTTAGAACAGTTTAAGTTAGCACGAACTGCCTTTGAAGTAGAGATATTACAGAATGGTTTACGCAAAAAAGCTGTTGACATTATTAAGCTATCAGCAAAAAGAAAATTTGAGGAGGCCATTTGTCTTGCTGAAAATTATTTACAGCAAATTAGAAAAGAACAGACAGATGCATTAGAAGCCATTGCTATTGTAAGGGAACTGTTAGCTGACTGTCATAACATAGACAATAAGAATAATTTGTGCCTTACGCGCAAAGAAACTGCTGAATATCTTCAAGTTACTATAGATACTTTGAGGAATTGGGAATTGAACGGTCTTTTAACTGTTAGACGTATGCAAAACGGATATCGTATTTATACAGAGAATGATATCAAACGCTTAAAAATTATACGTTCCCTTCGATGTGCCAATTATTCTCTTTCTGCAATTTTACGTATGCTAAGTGCTTTATCTAGAGATCCAGAAATTAATTTAGAAATGGTAATAGACACACCTCAAGAAGATGAAGACATTGTTTCTGCGTGTGATAAGCTTTTAACCTCATTGAATAGAGGAGAAAAAAACGTAAAGCGAATATTAACTAAGCTTAAAGAATTCACAAATGAATTTTGACAACCCTCCACTTTAACACCAGACTTTGTTCTGGTGTTATTATTTTGAATATGACAGAAAAAAGGGGGGTTGATTTGTGGGAGTAACAGTTAAAGTGGAAAACTTATGTAAGGCTTACCACAATATTAAAGCAGTAGAAAACATAAATATTACTGTTTCTGGTGGTGAAGTTTTTGGGTTATTAGGTGCAAATGGTGCAGGAAAAAGTACTACGATTGAATGTATCCTTGGTACGAAGAAACAGGATAGCGGAACTATATCTATTCTTGGTATGAATCCTCAAATACATCGTAAAGCGTTATTTGAAAAAGTAGGTGTTCAATTTCAAGAAGCAACTTATCAAGACAAGATAACTGTAGAAGAGCTTTGTAAATATACTCAAGCTCTTTATAAGACTTCTTCTGACTATTTGGATTTATTAAAAAAATATGGTTTGTCAGAAAAAGTGAAGAGTCAAGTAAGTGAGCTTTCAGGTGGTCAAAAGCAGCGGTTATTTATAGTTCTTGCACTAATACCAGACCCTGAAGTTGTATTTCTAGATGAACTAACAACGGGGCTTGATGCAAGAGCAAGGCGAGATGTATGGAAAGGCCTTTCTGAGATGAAAGCCAAGGGGATAACTATATTTTTGACATCCCACTTCATGGACGAGGTTGAGGTTCTGTGCGATAAAATAAGTATATTAAAAAATGGGAGTATCGTTTTTTGCGGAACTGTAAAGGAAGCAATTGAAGCAAGCCCTTACGAGAAATTTGAGGATGCATATCTTTGGTATACAGGTGAGGAGGAATTAGAAAATGAAGGCATTTAGAACTATGTTTAAGACAGAATTGAAGCTGTCTCTGCGAGGAATGGATATGTTTATTTTTGCTATTTGTATGCCTGTAGTAGTCATAGTTATTCTTGGTATTATTTTCGGAGACAAACCTGCATTTGATGGAGCTGGATATACATTTTTAGAACAATCCTTTGGAGCTGTATCAACAATTGCAATTGCTGCTGGTGGGGTTATGGGGCTCCCTTTAGTAATATCAGATTACAGGCACAAAAAAATATTGAAAAGACTAAAAGTAACTCCCACTAGCCCCACAGTTATATTAGCAGTACAAGTGTTAGTTTATGTACTGTATTCAATTGTTTCGCTGATTCTTGTTTATGCAGCTGCAGCGATATTCTTTGGCTATCAAATGGAGGGTTCTTTGATTCAATTTTCTGGTGCATATTTGTTGGTGTTACTATCCATTTTTAGTATTGGGGTATTAGTGGGAGGTGTGGCTGCTAATATAAAAACAGCAGGTGTTTTAGCCAGTATTTTATATTTCCCAATGCTAGTTTTATCTGGGGCAACGCTGCCATATGAAGTTATGCCAAAAACACTTCAAAGAGTAGCTGACATTATGCCGTTGACACAAGGTATTAAACTTCTGAAATATACATCCTTAGGTGTTCAAGTTGCAGATATATGGCTCCCAATAATTGCGATGAGTTTAATTGCTGTAGTTTGTATTAGTTTATCAATTCGGTTCTTCAAGTGGGAATAGCTTCTGGTGACAATCAATAGTTTTTCAAGGATTGACGTATCATTAAAAACCATGCTATAGTTATATTACAATTGATAACAGACAGTTCGAAACCATCCTGTCTATAAATAAAACTACGGGTCAGCTATCGGTAGGATAGTTTATTTTTTACATAGCAGTGCTGGTATATAATTTTTCCATGCCAGCTTGTCTTGTGTATCTAGGGGGGCGTAGTGCCTCTTTTTTATTGGCTTTTTTTAGGGGGCAGCAAATGAAGAATATCGGGATTACAACTACTGTACCTATTGAGGTATTAATAGCAGCAGGATATAACGTAATTGATTTAAATAATATTTTTATATCCACTGAAATGTATGCAAACGACATTGAAAGAGCAGAAAGAGATGGATTCCCTAAAAGCTCTTGTGCTTGGATTAAAGGTATATATGGTGCGTGTATAAGGTGTGGAATAAATGAAATAGTTGGTGTGACAGAGGGAGATTGCTCCAATACCAAAGCACTATCTGAGGTCTTAAAGGGAAAAGGAATAAAGGTATACAATTTCTCGTACCCGTCAGAGCATTCTTTAAACGATGTTACTTCTGAAATTAACAGGTTTATGCGTAGCTTTAATGTTACAGTAGAACAGGTGGAAGCAGTAAGAAAAGAACTCAATGAAGTTAGACATTATGCAAAGATAATTGATGAGTTTACTTATATAGAAAATAAGGCTACAGGATTTGAGAACCACATATCTCAAGTCACGTTAAGTGATTTTGTTACGTTAAGCGATTTTACCAGTCAACGTGATTTGGCAACAGTCACTAGTTTTTGCATCAAAAGCAAGCAGGACACTACTAACAGTTCTGTGATTGACAACATCCCGGGAAATAATTTTACCCCGATAATTAGCTTTGAAAGCAATCCTAGAAAATGCAAAGACAGATTGTTGGGAAGAATATACGAAATCAGACATAGAACTCCCATAAAGGATAGGCTTCGTCTTGGGTATATAGGTGTTCCTCCTATGACTTGCGATATATATTCATTTGTTGAAAAATTTGACTCACGAATTGTATATAATGAGGTTCAGAGAGAATTTGCTTTTCCCAGAGCAGAGGATGCACAGAATGTGTATGAACAGTATTACGATTATACGTATCCCTACGATTTAACCTTCAGACTTACGGAAATAAATAAACAAATTAGTCTGAGAAGACTAGATGGAATTATACATTATACACAAGCCTTCTGTCACAGAGCAATTGAGGATATTGTTATTAAAGAAGCTCTCAATATTCCTGTTCTGACAATTGAGGGGGATAAATCCAATTGCCTTGACTCTAGAACTAAGCTTAGAATTGAAGCCTTTCTTGATATGCTTTTAGATTTAAAATAAGCGGGCGGTAGGATATTTATAGTATGCATTTAACTCTTAGTATAAAATAGAATAAATAATTAATGTGCGATAGATTATATATTCTGTTATTAAGTTTTAGTATAAGACTCATCAATATTTTACCTCAACTAAGAGGTCTTTTAATAATTGAGAAAATGCAACAGGCCTAAAAAGGTATAGCTAACAACAACTTATTTGTACTGAGAAAGCGAAAAAGCTTTAAAACGCTTTAGGTGGAGATTTATACTTATATATTATATCTACAGCAATGGGAAAGGAATGTATATGTAAATGAAAGTGTTAGGAATAGATTTGGGAAGCAGAGAGGTTAAAATTGTCCTTATGGACAATGACATAATTATAGATAAGAAAAAAATCAGCACAATGTATTTCTATAAAAATTATTGCACATATAAGGATAAGCTTGAGGTGGATATGGCAAAGCTTGCTATACTCGAACCTGTTATAGCAATTTCGACAGGCTATGGCAGGAACAATACAGATATCAGCAGGTTCAAAACCATAACAGAAATAAAGGCTCATGCTTATGGCGCACTGTATCAAGCGGGCTTAAAGGACTTTATTTTACTGGATGTAGGAGGTCAGGATGTCAAGGTAGTCAAGGTGGAGAAGGGGCTTATAACTGACCTTGAGCTGAATGATAAATGTGCTGCATCATGTGGCAGATACTTGGAAAACATGGCTGGGGTATTGGAAATTTCCGTTGAAGAAATGTCAAAATATTATGAGGATCCAATTGAGCTAAACTCAACCTGCTCAGTATTTTCAGAATCAGAGTTGATTGGTAAAATTGCGGAAGGAATTGCATTAGAGAGGCTATGTTCGGGGGTTAACTATTCTTTGTATAGAAGACTACGACCACTTCTTACAAGATTTAAGGGTAAAAGGCTTGTGATGACGGGTGGTGTTGCCAATAGCAGTGCTCTAACTCATTATCTACAAAACGACTTTGATGAGGTTATTCATGTTGAAGAGCCTCAATTTAATGGGGCGATTGGGTGCTGCAGCTATGGAGCGAAGTTAGACTCAAAAATGCGAAGTTTAAATTAGTGGGTTCATGGTTCGCTTCGCATGTCAAAAAGCTGCTAGCAGCTTTTTATGGATTTGAGCAATCATTGTACAAACATGGTGCGTTTTCTAGTTGCAAAAACAACAAGTGGTTTTTGATGGTGTGTTTGAAGTAGAACTGCTAACAGTTTTTTGTGTATTTGTGCAATCATTGTACAAACATGGTATGTTTTCTAGTTGCAAAAACAACAAGTGGTTTTTGATGGTATGTTTGAAATGGAGCTTTCAAAAAGGAGGAGTATCTCTGCAAGTAGCTTTTTGAGGTTTTGAGTAATCAAGCAATAATATTATAGATTATACAGGAAAGGAAGTTATAAAAATGGAAAAAGCAGTTGTATTGTTATCAGGGGGCTTAGACTCGGCTACCGCTCTATATTTGGCAAAGTCTGAGGGCTTTGAGGTATATGCACTATCCTTTGAATATGGACAGAAGCATAAAAAGGAGATTTCTTGTGCAAAAGAATTAGCTCTTAAAGCAGGAGTTAAGGAGCATATTATAGTAAATACAAATATGGATGCATGGGGAGGCTCGGCACTGACTGATAGTAGCATTGAAGTACCTGAAGCAGATTTGGAAAGCAATTCGGTGCCTGCAACCTATGTGCCTGCGAGAAATATGATATTTCTTGCTTATGCTGCGTCCTATGCAGAAGCAAAAGGTGCACAGCACATTTTTATAGGTGTGAGCGAGGTGGACTACTCGGGCTATGTGGACTGCCGCAAGGAATTCATTGATGGAATGGAAAACGCAATAAACCTTGGAACAGTGTGCGCTGTCGAGAACGGCAAAAAGATAAAAATACATGCCCCTTTTATCAATATGAAAAAATCTGAGGAGATAAAATTGGGAGAAGTATTAGGCGTAGATTATAGCAGTACTTGGACTTGCTATAACGGAGATGAGCAGGCATGTGGCATATGCGACAGCTGCAAATTAAGATTGAGAGCCTTTGAAGAAGCAGGCTACAAGGACCCAATTCAATATAGTCCATTGTAAAAAGTGTGGGGTATGGGATATAGCAAATTAAGGTTCAAAAATCTTGACTAATAGAATATCAATTTTTAGCAGCCATATTATTTGAAGGAGGAGACAGCATGGAAATTGAAATAATTAAAGATAACAAAAAAAGGTTCTTGGATTTATTACTTTTAGCAGATGAACAAGAAAGCATGATTGATAAATATTTAGAACGAGGGGAAATGTTTGCTCTTTACGATGGTGATTTAAGAAGCATCTGTGTAGTAACTCAAGAAGGTGAGGATACATATGAAATAAAAAGTTTAGCGACATATGAAAAATATCAAGGACAGGGTTATGCAAGTAAGCTGATAAAATATATATTTGAGTACTATAAGGACAAATGTAAAACAATGTTTGTTGGTACTGGAGAAAGTCCATTAATAATTCACTTTTATGAGCATTGTGGATTTATATTATCTCATAGAGTAAAAAATTTCTTTATTGACAATTATGATCATCCAATTTTTGAAAATGATATTCAACTGGTTGATATGATTTATTTAAAAAAGGATTTCTAGAGGTTTTGAGAATTATTCTTTCTTTGTGCGACTTAACCCTAAGAAAACAACGATGATGAATATCAGAACTTAAAAATCCAAGCAAACACAAGATACATCAAGCAAATTGAAAATAATCTTGGAAAATAACTTTTGATTAACTTATGCATTTTAAAATAAGAAGTTGCTTTTTTATACAGAATTTAGTATTATAAAATAAAGGTCAAAGAAAGTCAAAGTTAAATTAATTTTTAAGTTCTATTAAGATAATTCAGTTACATTAAGATGAAAATATTTAATAAAAAACAGAGATTCTCCACGTAAGTTTTAATGGTTTTTATGAAAGCTAATGTGGAGTTTAATATAAATATATTGTAGTTAGAAAATTGTATAACAAAGAGGCTTATAATTCAAGAATTTATAAGTTGACAGATACCTTGCAGTAAGAAAGGAGGGGTGCTTTATGCAGTATAATGACTACTATAGTGCTCTTGGTCTTGAAAAAAGTGCATCACAAGATGATATAAAGAAAGCCTATAGAAAGCTTGCTAAGAAATATCACCCTGATGTTAATCCTGGAAATAAGCAGGCAGAAGAAAAATTTAAGCAAATTAGTGAAGCCTATGAGGTGCTCAGTGACCCTGAGAAGCGAAAGAAATATGACACCTTTGGAAACGCAACGAACTTTGAAAATGGGCACGATTTTGACCCATCTCAATTTGGCAGGAATGTACGATATGAGTACAGAACAGCAGATTCTGGTGACCACAGCGATTTCTTCAACATGTTTTTTACAGGAAATGGCTTTGATTTTGATAGTATTTTCAGCAATACAGGAACTGCAAGCAGAAGCAGAAATTATTCATATGACGGTGAAGATATTGAGACGCAGATAGAGCTTACTATTGAAGAGGGCTTCAAGGGTGTTGAAAAAAGAATTACATTAAGGAGTCAAAAAGGAGATAAAAGCCTTACCTTTAAAGTTCCAAAAGGTGTCAAGGATGGTGAGAAAATCAGGCTACATGGTCAGGGCGAGCATGGAGTTAATGGAGGAAAAAATGGGGACTTATATCTTATAGTTAAATTGAAGTCAAGTGACAAGTTTACTATAGAAGGAAATAACCTTACCACCAGTTTGGACATTATGCCATGGGATGCTGCACTAGGTGGTGAAAGGGCTGTTGAGACTCTTGATGGCAAAATACTTATTAAGATTCCAGCTGGCATACAAACTGACAGTAAAATTCGTGCACATGGAAAAGGCTATACTGACAGAAATGGAGTGAGAGGCGACCTTTATATTAAAGTGCGGATTGTAAACCCAGTAATAATTAATGGCGAAATGAAAGAACTTTATGAAAAATTAAGGAAGGCAGCCAGTAAAAAATAGATAAAGCTAATTGAACATATTTATTAATTTTGAAATAAGACGGAACTATGTGATTACAGCGATTATAAGAAGAAAGTTTATATTTATACTAACCTTACGAACGGAGGAATAAAATCATGGATATAGAGAAATTTACCGAAAAAGCACAGAATGCAATTTCCCAGTCTCAGGATATAGCTTTGAAAATGGGACATCAGCAGGTAGATGGAGAGCATTTGCATTATGCTCTATTGATACAGGAGGATGGACTTATTCCGAAGCTTATCGGGTATATGGGGCAGGATATTCAGATTTTTACAAATGACATAGAAACAGAGCTGAAAAGGCTTCCTAAGGTATATGGAAGCGGTGCATCAAGCATGTATGCTACAAGGCGCTTCAATGAGATTATGATACATGCAGAGGAAGAAGCCAAGCGCTTTAAGGATGAATATACTAGTGTTGAACACATTTATATGGCTTTACTAAAGGAGAAAAATACACCATCGCAGTCTGTTTTCCAACGCTATGGAATTACTCTTGAAAGATTTATGACAGCACTTAGCAAAGTAAGAAGCAATCAGAGAATTACATCAAAAAATCCTGAAGATACCTATGATGCTCTTAAAAAGTACGGAAGAGATTTGGTTGAGTACGCAAGAAGCGGTAAACTAGATCCTGTTATTGGTAGAGATTCAGAAATTCGAAGAGCTATACGAATTTTATCAAGAAGGACAAAAAACAATCCTGTACTAATAGGAGAACCAGGTGTTGGAAAAACTGCGGTTGTTGAAGGCCTTGCACAAAGAATTTTAAAGGGAGATGTGCCAGAGGGACTAAAGGATAAGACAATATTTGCCCTTGATATGGGTTCACTTATTGCAGGGGCAAAGTATAGAGGAGAGTTTGAAGAAAGGCTTAAAGCGGTTTTAAATGATGTAAATAAGTCAAACGGCACAGTAATTCTATTTATTGATGAGCTGCACAATATAGTGGGTGCCGGAAAAGCAGAAGGCTCTATGGATGCAAGTAATATTTTAAAGCCCATGCTTGCAAGAGGAGAGCTGCACTGTATCGGAGCTACAACACTTGATGAATATAGAAAGTATATTGAGAAGGATGCAGCACTTGAGAGAAGATTTCAGCCAATAGTTGTAGATCAGCCTACAGTTGAAGACACAATTTCCATATTAAGAGGACTTAAGGAACGTTTTGAAATACACCACGGAGTTAGAATTACTGATAGTGCAATTATAGCAAGTGCAGTATTGTCAAATAGATATATTAGCGATAGGTTTTTGCCAGATAAAGCCATTGACCTTATGGATGAGGCTGCGGCCATGATTAGAACTGAAATTGACAGTATGCCAACTGAGCTTGATGAAATATCCAGACGTGTAATGCAGCTTGAAATTGAGCGCCATGCCCTAAAAAAAGAGGATGATGAGGTTTCAATTGAAAGACTTACAAACTTAGAAAAAGAAATTGCATTATTAAAGGAAAAGGCAGATGGTATGAAAGCTCAATGGGAACTGGAAAAGGAAAATATTAAAAGAGAAAAGGATATTAAACAGCAAATAGAGGAGGTCAAAAGGCAGATTGAGGATGCAGAAAGAAGCTATGACTTAAATCAATTAGCAGTGCTGAAGCATGGTAAGCTGCCCGAATTACAAAAACAGCTTGAGGAAGAAAAGCAGCGTAAGAAGTCAAATGAAGCATTACTTTTAAAAGAAGAGGTTTCAGAGGAGCAAATTTCTCAGATTGTTTCTTTGTGGACTGGAATTCCAGTTACAAGACTGGTTGAAAACGAAAAAGAGAAGCTTTTACACTTGGAGGATATTCTTCACAAACGTGTTGTTGGGCAGGATGAAGCTGTTACAGAGGTTTCAAATGCCGTTATTCGTGCCAGGTCTGGACTTAAAGATCCCAGAAGGCCAATCGGTTCATTTGTTTTTCTTGGACCTACCGGAGTTGGAAAAACGGAATTAGCAAAAGCGCTGTCTGAAGCTCTTTTCGATAGTGATGACAATGTAGTTCGTATAGATATGTCAGAGTATATGGAAAAACATTCAGTTGCAAGATTAATTGGTGCACCTCCTGGATATGTTGGTTATGATGAGGGGGGACAGCTTACTGAAGCTGTCAGAAGAAAGCCTTATTGTGTAATTTTATTTGATGAGATTGAAAAAGCTCATCCTGAAGTATTTAATGTACTACTTCAGCTTCTTGATGATGGAAGGCTTACAGACAGTCAGGGAAGAACTGTGGACTTTAAGAATACAGTTGTAATTATGACCTCAAATATAGGAAGTCAATACCTTCTCAATGGAATACAGCCTGATGGGGAGCTTGAGGAGGCGGCAAGGGCTTCAGTTATGGGAGAGTTAAACAGATATTTTAAACCTGAATTTCTCAATCGTATTGATGAAGTTGTTCTCTTTAAGCCATTAGGAAAACAAGAAATTATCAGAATAATTGACTTGTCCTTAAAAGATATCCAGAAGAGGCTTGATGACAGAAGATTGGTACTGAAGGTATCAGATAGTGCAAAACAATTTATGGCACAAGAAGCCTATAATCCTACCTTTGGTGCAAGACCTGTAAAACGATATATGCAAAAATTTATAGAAACTGAAATTGGAAAAATGATCATTAAAGGAAATGTTACTGAGGGTAAAACTATTTATATTGATTATATTGATAGCAAGCTTCAAATAAGCGTTTAGTAGTTGAAGAACTATTTTAGTGCTTTAGAGTGTGAAAAAATTTATTACTAATGACTAAAAAGCTCGAAAAAGCACCGTGTCCGCACGAAATTGTATTTTCGAGCTTTATGGCTGAAGTTTTTTAATTCTGCAAAAAACCATTAAAAGGTTTTCCGACCTAATAGATTTTAATCTATTGTTTTATAGCTTTTAAATTGAGTTTCATCTATATGTATATATCAGAAAACTCTACTTCGATAGCCCGGATAAGCCGACCGTCGGTTATTCCGCATTTAACTGGCTTAGTCTGAGTTTTTTTGATTTTTTTGGCGGGAAAAAAAACATTAAAAGAACTTCCTTGTCCCTCTTTACTTTCTAATTTAATGATGCCATTTTGAGACTCAACCAGCATTTTAACTAGAGATAAGCCTATTCCTGTTCCCTCAGCTTGTCTGGTGAGTGAATTATCAACTTGACCAAATCTTTCAAATATTAAATTTACTTTATCCCTTGGAATACCTATTCCATTATCTTTTACCTGAATACAAACCATACTTTTTTTGTCTACAGTTTTTTGAGATACATTTACATTAATAGCCTTACCTTTCTGTGTAAATTTAATTGCATTAGAAAGCAAATTTAAAAGTATTCTTTCATACTTTTCTTCATCAATTCCTATTTCCCTATGTTTAATTGTTGAAGAAAAATTCAATTTAATACCTTTTTGCTGTGCATAAAGCTGAACCGAATCAGTAATAGATTTAGTTAAAAAAACAATGTCTTCATTTGTCTGATGAAGCTTCAACTGCCCTGAATTAAAACGTGTAATATCTAGCAGATTATTAACTAATCGCAATTGTCTATAGGAGTTCTGACGTATCTTGCTGATAAACCCTTTTGCTTTTGGGGACAATTCTTCCTTACACAGAAGCTCCAATGCCTGAATTGCTGAGTTAATAACAGTTAGAGGCGTTTTAAACTCATGGGATATAAGGGCTAGAAATTCATCCTTCATTTCAATAGACTTTTGAAGGGCTTCATTCTTCTCTCTTTCTGATTCTATTAAAAGCTCTTTATTCATTTCATACTGCAAGTGTTCTATTATATCAAGACTTAAACGCGCTAACATATCTAGTAAAGAATTTTCCCATTCTTCAAAATGATGGTCAGGCTTATATTGGGTTGACAATATGCCAAGTAATTGATCCGAACGGCTGATAAGGGGTGTGAACTGTAGGGTCTTATTACTTAGCAAGGATATATCTGGAATGTCTTGTTTATTCAATAGCATAGGACTTTGTGATATATCTTTTATGATAATTCGTTCTTTCAATTTTTGAATATGTTCCTTTGGCTTGTGAAGATTATTAAATCTAGTAAAGAACTTCATGGATGGTTCGTCTAGCCCTTGGTGAGACATAACACTGATTTTTCCCGTCTTATCATCAAATAAATGAATACAGCAGGCATCGGCGTTAGTGAATTCAATGACAGTTTGAATGATTTCGTCAAGAACTTCCTTTATATTGCCTTTACTTGAAGATTGTTCGCTGACTGCGTGTAAACGGTTTTTTAAGGCTAATTCCTGCGCTAGACGTTCTTTTACAGAGTTTGAAATCTTCTCGGCTTGTTTACGTGCCGTAATATCATGACCGACAACAACATAACCCAGTACATAACCGTATTTATCATAATATGCTCTTGAGGTTGTTTCAACCCAAAAGGAGGAACCATCTTTACGGTGGTGAATATATTCGGTTCTTAATGTTTCTAGCGGATTATGCTTTGAGTTTGCTTCAGATTTATGTTCTTCAGAAAAAGTCAACTGTAAAATTTCATCAGATGTCTTACCAATGGCTTGAGAAGCTGTCCATCCATACATTTGTTCAGCAGCAGGATTCATGTAAGTTAATCTGTGATTTGGATCAAAGGCTACAATTGCATCATTTGCAATTTCTAGAATGTTGACTGGATATACCAGTTTTTTGTTGTTTTTAACTTGTCCTGTAACATTCAAAGAACAGCTAATTCCCATTAATAGCTTACCTTCAGAATTATAAACAGGAGTACCCTTCAGATTAAAATAAAAGGTTCCCAAATCGGAAGTATACACCAGCCTTTCCTGTATTGTTTTTTCATCATTTAGAATTTGAACAATAGGAAGTTTTTTTGAGGGCAATTCATTACCATTTTTATCATAATAAGCACCATCTTTAAAAGTACAACCTGCTTTTTCTAAAGAATTAGTCGGTGAAAAATAGTCTCTCGCATTATTGTCAATGATCGCATAAGCACCGTTTCTGTCTAGAACAGATACGATATCCGTTATGTCACTTGAAATTATGTCTGATTTATTATTTTCATGTAGTGTTGAACTAGATTTCTTCATACATATTACTCCTTAAAAAAGTCAATTTCTATCGGCTAAAAATCCGATGCTACCGGACGATAGGTTGGGTCAGATGCTACCCTCCTTGAAGGAAAAAACAAATTAAACCCAGACTACTTAAAAAGCTAGTTTAAAAGCTAAATTACTCTGAAAAAAGAGTGGATCCATCCATCCAATAAATTTGAAAATGCACAATGTCGGCACAAGTTTTTTTCAATTTATATTTTTTGAAAGCTTTAAACGGTAATTGACTTTAGTAAATAATAACATAGCAAAATTACAAATTATGGTTGATTAGTATATAGTACTATATTACAAAATATGGTAGAGTATGTCAATTGTATTATGTATGAAATTGGGATATAAGGTAATTATTTAAATCAATAAGTTATTTTATTATATACTTAACTTTCCATCGCTAATTATGAATACCTACATTTTTAACTGAGAAGTTGGAGGATTATTATAGGCTGATATTTGAAGTTGATTTTAAAGCTATTATTTTTAAATCTATTATTTAGTATAAATAGTATTTTATATATAAATATATTGAAAATCACCAGTCGATAGATTAATATATTAGTATAGTAGCATGGTATTACGGTAGAAAAGTATAAATTTTGAACATTTTATTTCATCTTATAATGATTAAATATTAATTATCTTATCCATTTTTAAGAAGGAACTGCACTTGGCCTAGCACTAGATTTACCTGGCTTGGAATTTGCGTTTTAAGTTAAAATTGTGTAATTTATTTGTATTTTTGCATGTTTATATAGATGGATACTTTTTGACGAATACCCTGATAAGGGTATTTTTTATGCTTAAAGATAAAATTTATAGTAATATGCCCTGTTACTAAAGTCAATTACTATTGGATGATGAATCGGATAATATATGGTCTCGATAGTATGAGTTAGGCTGATGATCTTGGATATCTATAACGCATATTACCTTTGTTTTTTATGTGCATTAGAACATCTTATGCGTTTGTCACATACTACTGGCTTACCTTATGGCAATTGACTATTGAAGTTCTTAAGATTGTATAAAAGAAATTTAATTTCTAATTATATGTCTTAAAAAAGGTTTATAAATATGATTTTATGTAGGAGGGTATGAAAATGTCAAAAGTTAAATTTTATCAGGGAGGTAATATACCTCTAGAAATGCACAAGGTACGCATTGTACAGAAATTAAACCTGCCACCTGTGGAACGACGTTTAGAAGCTATACAGGAGGCTGGGAATAACACATTTTTATTAAAAAATCGCGATGTTTTTATGGATATGCTTACTGATAGCGGTGTAAATGCAATGAGTGATAATCAGCTGGCAGCTATGATGCAGGCTGACGATAGCTATGCAGGCTCTGAGACATTTACTAAGCTTGAGAATAAAATTCAGGAGATTTTTGATAAGAAGTTTTTTCTTCCTGCACATCAGGGAAGAGCATGTGAAAATATACTTGCTCAAGCATTTGTAAAACCAGGAACAATTGTTGCTACAAATTATCATTTCACCACAACAAAAGCTCATATTACTTTGCAATCAGGTTCAGTTGAGGAACTAGTTATAGATGAGGGGCTAAATATTAGCAGTACTCATCCTTTTAAGGGCAATATGGACGTCGATAAATTAAAAGCTTTAGTTGAAAAGCACGGTGCTGAAAAAATTGCATTTGTAAGGTTAGAGGCAGGTACTAATCTTATTGGTGGTCAGCCATTTTCTCTTGAAAATATGAAAGAGGTTTATAGAGTATGTAAGGATTTCGGAATTATACTTATTTTAGATGCCAGCCTTTTAGCAGACAATTTGTACTTCATAAAGGAACGAGAAGAAGCATATAAGGATATGAGTATCAGGGAGATTACACGTATCTTTTCAGAACTTTCAGATATCATTTACTTCTCTGCTCGTAAGCTTGGATGTGCTCGTGGTGGTGGAATATGCACAAATAGTGAGGAAATATATATGAAACTTCGTGAGTATATAACTCTTTACGAAGGCTTTCTTACATATGGTGGAATGTCTGTACGCGAGATGGAGGCTATTACAGTTGGTTTGGAAGAAACTATGGACGAAGACATGATTAATCAAGGACCTCAGTTTATTGCATATATGGTTGAAAAGCTTAAGGAAAAAGGAGTTCCCGTAGTTACTCCTGCAGGAGGCTTAGGGTGCCATATAGATGCAATGCAGTTTGTTAGTAATATTCCACAAAGTCAATATCCTGCAGGTGCACTTGCAGCAGCACTCTACATTGCTAGTGGGGTTAGAGGCATGGAAAGAGGAACAATTTCTGAGCAAAGAGATGAAAACGGAAATGAAACCTTTGCAAACGTTGAACTTCTACGCTTAGCAATGCCGAGGCGTGTGTTTACACTTTCACAGGTTGATTATGCTATTGATAGAATAGTATGGCTTTATGAAAATAGACAGTTAATTGAAGGCTTAACTTTTGTAGAGGAGCCAAAAGTACTGCGTTTCTTCTTTGGTAAATTAACTGCTGTCTCTGATTGGCAGACAAAATTAGCAGCTAAATTCAGAGCAGATTTTGGTGACAGTCTATAATAATAGGTTTTGTAGAATTTAATATATTAAAATTAACATTTAGCAGTTTTCTATGACTAAAGTCAATTACGGTTCAAGACTTAACCTTTTAGGCGAAATATTCATTTGATGCAGTTTGATTTTGTTTTATGACTTCTAGGAGGCTTTAGTTGATAGTAATTGACTTTGGTAAAGCAGTGATATTACGTAAACTATAAAATAGTCACCTTAACTGAAGCGTAGCCTTAGTATTAGATAGTAATTTACTAAGGTACAGCTTGAGTTATGACGAGGCGAGAAAATGTCTACTACTTCTGTAAGTGGCGCGTACCGCTTTGGTTTTCAGGCTGTGAGAATATCTCTTGCCTCGCTTACACGCCGCTGATGAAATGAAATTTTTCTACAATCAAAAATTTTATTTTGAATCTAGGCGTTATAAGGTGACTATATCTATTTTAAGTTGTTTTCTTTTCTCAATAATGATCGAAATAAATAGAGTAAACGATGTACCCTTCCAAGCTACAATTGCTGTACGTGTGTAGATTGAAAAAATATGTCATTGACACAAGTGGCTATGCTTGTTAACATAATATTGTAAGGCCTAAGGCATATGCGCATAGCAAGGGACTTAGTATTAAACAAATATAACATATAATTACAGTAAAAAACCAGGAGGTACATACTATGAAATGGTCAACTACAAAATTTAAGTTACCTTTGTTTTTAATTGCTTTTTTGATGGTTTTTTCGAGTTTATTTAGTCCCTCAGCATTTGCTGCAAAGCCTGATCGTAAAGCCCCTACAACACCATATAATCTTAGGGCTGTATTAGTTGCTGAAAATTCAATTTCTCTGGAATGGACTGGGTCAACAGACAACGTTGGAGTAGTAGCCTATAGTATATATAAAGACAATTTATATATAGGAAGCTCAACAATAAATAAATATACTGTAAATGGACTGACACCAGCAACATCATATAGATTTTATGTTATTGCAAAGGATGCCGCAGGAAACACATCAAAGAGTAGTAATATTATAACTGTAAAAACTTTAAGTCCAGCGCCAATTCCTGAGCCTGAACCAACACCAACTCCGGAACCTGAGCCAACACCAACTCCGGAACCAACACCTGTACCAACCACAAATAGGGTAGTTGGGTATTACGCTGCGTGGGCGGCATATTCGGGATATACTCCTGATAAAGTTGATCCAAGTAAGTTAACTCATATTAATTATGCTTTTGCAAATATTAGCAGTGATTTAAAAGTAACACTAGGATATCCTGACATAGATCCTTCTAATATTAACAAGCTAAATGCACTAAAGCAAACAAATCCTAACCTTAAAACCTTGATTTCTATTGGTGGCTGGTCTTGGTCAGGCAAGTTTTCTGATGCTGCACTGACCGAAGAATCTAGAACTATTTTTGCCGATAGTTGTGTGGATTTCATTGTTAAATATGGATTTAACGGTATAGACTTGGATTGGGAATATCCAGTCAGTGGAGGATTATCAACAAATATAAAAAGACCTGAGGATAAGCAGAACTTTACACTATTACTTAAAAAACTACGTGAAAAACTTACAGCTCAGGGAGTTATAGATGGTAAGCAGTATTTGCTCACTATTGCAGGTGGTGCCGGAAGCTGGTATTTGAATAATATTGAATTGAGTAAGCTCCATCAATATCTGGATTATGCGAACGTAATGACCTATGATATTCACGGCCCATGGGATAGTTACACAGACTTTAATGCACCATTATATAATAATAGTGATATTTCTCCCCAATACAAATGGAGTGTTGACGCATCTGTAAATGCTTGGTTAAATGCGGGAATTCCGGCAGAAAAGCTTGTTGTAGGTGTACCTTTTTATGGATATATATATAATTCGATAAATAATGTAAATAATGGATTATATCAAACCTTTTCGGGAGCATCAAGTATAGCATATTCAGCAATTGTTTCTAAGTATTTAAATACTTCGGGGTTTGTGAGGTACTTCCATCAACAATCCATGGTACCATGGTTATTTAATGGCTCAACCTTTATAAGCTACGATGATGAGCAGTCAATTGGGTTAAAAGCTGAATACATTAAGTCCAAAGGTTTGGGTGGCGCGGCAATATGGGAATTAAGCCAAGATGCTAATGGAACTTTATTGGGCGCATTACATGGAGCTATGAAGTAAAATACAAATCTCAAACTTCGCACATAAAAAATCTATTACTAGGCTTTAAGCAGAATATTCAATTGCGAAATTTGAGCGCTAATAATATAATTGACTAAGCATTCTCGAAAAAAGTCATGGGTGTTCAAACTTATCAATGTTTTATTGACAAAATAATTGCATGAATTAGTAATGGTCTGTTTATTGACCAACTGATTCATGCAATTACTTTTTGCCTACCTTTTCAGCTGTATATAATTACCTTAAAATTCCATTTGAGAAAGTTAAATAATGTATATAGAGAATGTAGATTAATTATAATGTTAAATATTGTAACATTTTAAAATTATTAGGTTTATAAAACCATGATATTAATTTGCCTTTTTGGACATAATAGCAATGGTATCAATTTATTAAATTGAATTATTATCGATATTGAACTGTTGCTAAAAAATGAATTTGAAACATAAGTTATTGATATTATTGTTCATTTTAAACCAAGGTTAAGGAGGGATTACGATTAAGGTTATAGGAAGATTTCTCGAACCAAATCAAGTGGGTGGGTTAGTTGATACACTCAAAAACAGTGGGATTCAAAGAAGAGACATGATTATTAGCAGCTATGATGAAGAAAAATTTCAAAGTATGATGGATGATGTTAAGGATAATCATATTAATGCAGTTATTAAAACTGACCAGGATGATCCTGGACAGCTCCAATCATTTGTTAATGGAGTTACAGCATTAACTGAGGATAGTGGAATAGTAGTGTTTGTTAAGTGTGCTAGACATAAGGCACAAGAAGTTAAATCTGTAATGGAACAGTCAGGTGCAGAAGAGGTTAAAATTGATGATGATTAGAAAAAAGGTTTTAGTAATATAAATCTACTTTTGCACATAAAAGTATCGGTGCGGTAGCATTATCGATGGTTTAATTACAATTTGCTAGAATATATAAAACTAAACTCAAAAAACAAAGGAGACACTAACAATGACAAAACCAAAGCCAGACGATAGAAGTGATAATGTTGACAAAATTCAATTTAATATTAACCACACTATCAGAAATATGGAAGCAGCAGATGAGTTAATTGAAAAAACTGACGATATAAAAATGAAAAAAGACTTAGAAGAAAAGAATGATAGAAGAAGAACTGCACTTAATGGAATGAGGGACGAAATAAGAGACGAAGCAAGAAATCAGAAAAAGTAAATAGCTAAATCAACTTTCCTACATGCAAATTTTATCGGTGTTCAAACTTATCAATTATTTCTAACTCAGCTTTTAACTGATAAGTTGAACACCTGCAATTTTCAACTGGGAAAGTTGAGTAACTAACAAATTTTTGAATAGCCGATTTCAAGTGTATTTTAAGAAATCGGCTATTCTACTGTGTTAAGAGTATGTAAAGTTTATTAATATTATCTATGTTTTTTTATCCCACAAATTGGGCTAATTCCATGTTGAACTTATCCTGCTCTTCAAAAAATAGTGAATGACCGCTGTTTTCAAAAGGTATCAGAATAGAGCTTTTTATCTCCATTTTCATTGCTTCTGCAAGGGGATAGAGACATACCTTATCATGAACACCATGAAGAATTAATGTAGGAACTTGTATTTTTGCAAGATCAGAGAATAATACTTCATCTCTGAAGGTTTTTGCACATTCGGCAGTTGCCCAGCCAGCAGCTTCAAAGCCCAACTGGAAGAACCAATCAGATAAAGCCTGAGTTATAGGTTTGTAGAAAAACATCGGAGCAACATCCTTGAGCATTTGAGGACGGTTATTATATGTTGCTTGAATGATTTCTGTTATATCCTCTTTTGGTAATCCGTATGGGAAATCGGCTCTTTGAGTCAGGCTTGGGGCTGCAGCTCCAAAAAGTGCAAGTTTTGCAACACCATATCCGTTATAACGAGACATATATCTTATAGCTGTAGCACCTCCCATTGAGTGACCCGCCAGAGTGAAATTTTTCAAATTGAGAGCGTCAACTATATATCGTACATCATCAGCTAATTGATTATAATCATAACCAATATATGGCTTGCTAGAATTACCAAAACCCCTAGTGTCAAAACCAATACAACGATATCCCATTGCAGGGAGCTTATTGAACTGGTACTCATAGGCTCTGTGGCTCAAAGGCCAGCCATGTATGAATAAGATTGTTTTCCTTCCAAGAGGGTTGACTTCATTTATATAAATATTTACATCGGGTTTGATTTTAAGCAAATAATCCAATTTAAGACCTCCAAATTCTTAGCTTATATAAGCTTATTATGAAACATAGTGGATTCTGTGGATTTATGAGCTAAACACACATTGTATTTATATGCAAAAATCATATGAAAGTTTACATATGAGAAAGTAGAGTTGTTATTTATTATGTTAATTGAAAATACATACAAAAAATCAAGTAAATTGTATGAAATAAATTTTATTGAAAAAGATTACATATTATTATATAATTTTGGCAACGAGTGTATATTTTTCGCTATTTAGGTATATACATTGCTAAAAATAAAAGGAGGTAATTGTTATGGAATATTTTTTAGGGGATATTGTACTTTTTCCTTATAGTAATTTTACACCAATGGACTGGATGCCCTGTGAAGGTCAAATACTTCAAATTCAACAAAATTCAGCCCTTTATTCTTTAATCGGAATCAATTTTGGTGGAAATGGAACTACCACATTTGCTTTACCAGATCTCAGGAATGCCATACCGTTGAATGGCATGAAATATTTTATTGCAATTTCTGGAATTTACCCAACAAGAGATTAGTTATATGTAGAAAGAATACTTATGTTTGCTCGGAAACAATTATTTTGAATAAGTAGTTAATTATTAAAAGTAATAAGATTAAATAGAATATCAGGAGGTAGAATTATGGATTATTTATTAGGTCAAATTGAACTGTTTCCTTATACCTTTGCACCAATGGGTTGGATGTCTTGTGAAGGACAAATAATTAGCATCTCACAGAATCAGGCTCTATATTCATTAATTGGAAATACATTTGGCGGAAATCTTCAACAGAATACATTTGCATTACCAAATTTGAAAGGTGCAGAGCCATTGCCTCAGATGAAGTATTATATTGCGATACAGGGGCTTTACCCACAAAGACAGTAATTGCTGTATTGAAAAATTAATAAAATTTGTCCTCAGGATAAATTATCAGAATACGGAAAGTGTTTTGATATAGAAAGGATGGAAAAAATATGGCAGATCTTAATATTGCTTTAAATAGACCAGTTACAGCAAGCAGCTACGTATTGCCTTATGAACCTGCAAGAGCTGTTAACGGTACAACACAGGCGACAAGCAGATGGCTGTGTAAAACCTTACCAGGTTATATGACTGTTGATTTGGGTAGTACAAATGTTATTACTTCATGGACTGTAAAACACATGGGTACGGCAGGCTGGAGAACACCTGACTATAATATGTGCAATTTTGCGCTTCAGGGAAGTAATAATAACACAAACTGGGTTACTATAGACTCTGTTGTAAACAATACAGTAGCTATTACATCAAGAACTGTAGTACCATGTGCTTACAGATTTGTAAGGTTAAATGTAACAAAAGGTCTAAATACAAATCCTCAATTGGCTTCTGTTATGGAGCTTGAAGTTTATGGGCATTTACCTAATTCAAGTCTGGCGTCATTAAGCATCAGCAACGGTGCGCTTACCCCGACATTTAATCCTACTACATTGGCCTATACTGCACCAAAAGTTCCATATGGAACAACAAGTGTTGTAGTTTCTGCTGCAGCGGCAGATACTACTTCAACAATAAAGGTGAATGGTGTTGCAATGACAGGCGGACAGAGTACAGTCAATTTGAATGTTGGCGTCAATACCATAAACGTATTGGTGACAGCATTAGATGGAAGTACGAAGACTTACACTATTACTGTTGAAAGAGAGCAGGGAGCTGTTCTAAGCAATCTGACAATCAGTAGTGGATCACTTAATCCGACCTTCTCAAGTGGTAATTTAACTTATACCACTCAGAATGTAGGCTATGACACTGCAAGTGTTACAGTTGTACCTACTACAAACATCGCAGGCTGCACAATAACGGTGAACGGAAATGCTGCAACCAGTGGTCAGCCTTCAAATGTAAATCTAGCTGTAGGTAGCAATACTATAAATATCGTTGTTACAAACGGAGCGGTCTCACAGACGTATACGATAACGGTGGTAAGAGCAAGTAGTCCTTATTTGCAGAGTGTTACGAATATTCCGGGTATAACTTTTGTGAAAACTACGTATACATATACAACAAGTACCACCGTTTCAAAAATAAAAAATGTTGCAATAGTACCTGAGGATACTAGTGCTACGTTGGCAATAACAATGAACGGTGTGGCAATTCCGTATGCTTCGTCTTTTAATCTTGATTTAATCAGCGGAGCGAATGTTCTGGTAGTTACTGATACCTCTGCATCCGGCGGTGACAGTAGAACATATACTTTTAATATTAATAAACCATAAATACAAATTAGATTTTTTGTATCCAAATAATGCTCAAAGACTGAAATTATAATTAGTTTCAGTCTTTGATGTTATTTGATAAATTAAAATTCTACTAAACTGAATGCTTTGAACAAGCTAGTTTATATTTATAAATAAAAAAAAGAGCTTAGTGTAAACTGGATAATTCTAAAATTAAATTTAGATTTAAATAGGGGAATTATTTGCTACTTTGCAGAAAGTAGTTATTATACGATATTTATTATCATAAAAAAATTGATTATAAAGCAGTAATAACTTATACTTAATTACTGAAAAAATTTAAAAGTAGGTTTTTGTTTCAGTGCTTTAGTATGGGCTATTAACTTAAATACTATTATTTTTTGAAAGGGTGTTAAAATGAAAAAGAGTTGTTTTGCAATTTTATTATGTTTTTTAATTATTATTTCGGGAGGGAACTGGATATTTGCCGAAAGTTATATTGACGGAGGTATCGATAAGGATTCTACAGCGCCTTTACTTACAGAAACTTTTACCTACATAAAAACATATGATGGTACTGTGGGTACACCTATGTTTTTCACGCTTGTACCTTTGAGCACTGATTATTTTACAATTGAAACCATTGGTACCGTTGATACTGAGGGTGAACTCTATGACAGTGCTGGAATCTCCCTTGAGGTTCAAGATGATGTTGTTGGATCAAATTTTCAGATACACAGGGAATTGATTGGAGGAGAAACTTATTATCTTCGTGTTACAAATTATTCTATGATTGCGGGTGACCAAACAACGCTTCGTATAGTTGGAGACAGTGGTGGAGTATTAAGTAACCCTGCAAAGGAAATAACAGCCTTTAACTTTAACGGATTAACTCCGAATGTGATCGGAACAGTAAACGAAGCAGGCAAAACGATATCGCTGACAGTACCATACGGAACAGATGTAACCGCATTGGTACCTACTATAACAAATACAGGAGTAAGCATATCACCAAATACAGGAGTGGCACAGAATTTCACAAATCCGGTGGAATATACAGTAACAGCGTTAGATAGTTCCACCCAAAAATATACTGTTACAGTAACAGTGGCAGCAAACCCTGCAAAGGCAATAACAGCCTTTAACTTTAACGGATTAACTCCGAATGTAACCGGAACAGTAAACGAAGCAAGCAAAACAATAGCTTTGACAGTACCATACGGAACAGATGTAACTGCATTGGTACCTACTATAACAAATACAGGAGCAAGCATATCACCAAATACAGGAGTGGCACAGAACTTTACAAACCCTGTAGAATATACAGTGACAGCAGCAGATAGTTCAACCCAGAAGTACACAGTAACAGTAACAGTGGCAGCTAACCCTGCAAAGGCAATAACAGCCTTTAACTTTAACGGATTAACTCCGAATGTAACCGGAACAGTAAACGAAGCAAGCAAAACAATAGCTCTGACAGTACCATACGGAACAAATGTAACCGCGTTGGTACCTACAATAACACATACAGGAGCAAGCATATCTCCAAACACAGGAGTGGCACAGAACTTTACAAATCCTGTAGAATATACAGTAACAGCGGCAGACAGCTCAACACAGCAGTATACTGTTACAGTAACAGTAGCAGCCGATCCAGAAAAAGCAATAACAGCTTTTAACTTTAAAGGCTTAACGCCGAATGTAACCGGAACAGTAAATGAAGCAAGCAAAACAATAGCTCTGACAGTACCATACGGAACAGATGTAACTTCACTGGTTCCTAC
>JAEZIB010000094.1 GCA_023416275.1 Bacillota bacterium
CTCCAGGAGACCATTAACAAATTTGAGAGCGAGCAAGACAAAATTCACGTGGAAATCGTGCAAATCGACCGCGCTGATTATGTTGGCACTTTGAATACTCGCGCCGCCGGAAACAACTTGCCCGATACCGGCATCATGGCGGAAGACGCTGTGCTCATGTGGGCAGAACAGGGCATGCTGGCAGATGTGAGCAACATGTATGGCGCCGGAGAAGCCAAGCCTCTGGACAGTCTGGCCTTTACCTACGAAGGTAAGCCGGTTGGCTACTCTGTGGCCAACGAAGTGCTCTTGACCTTTTATGACCGCAAGGCCTTCGCTGATGCTGGCGTCACACCGCCCCCCGCCAGTGCCGACAAGGCCTGGGATTGGGATACGTTTGTGGATGTTGCCAAACAGATGACCTTGGACGTAAACGGCAACAACGCCAAGTCTGATAAGTTTGATCCCAACAACATCAAGCGTTACGGCGTTATGCTGTGTCCCGACTTCTGGCAGTTGGAAGTATGGTCCGTCATGAATGGCGGCGCCTGGTATGACAAGGATGGCAACGTGACCATCAACAGCCCGGAATCCATGGAAGCGCTGCAGCGCGTCGCGGACCTTTCTCTTGTGCATCATGTGGCACCCCAGTATGGCACAAACACCGCCACCACCATCGACCAGGATCTGGTCAACGGTAATGCCGCCATGTACATCAATGGTCAGTGGTCCATCGGCGTGTGGCTGGGCAAAGCCAGGGAAACCGACGGCCTGGACTATGGCGTAGGCGTGCTGCCCTACATGAAGGATAAGGTTACCCTGAATACCGGCGGTGTAAACGTGGCCTTCGCGACCTCCAAGTATCCGGCTGAGGCCATGGAATGGCTCAAGTGGTACGCCAAGGAAGAAAACTCATGGGGCCTGATTCAAAGCGGTATCTGGATGCCGGTGCTCTCCAGCTACTACACCAACGAAGCCCTGACCCATAAGTGGGCTGACAACCCCAATTTCCCGTCCTATGATGAGTACAAATCTGCCGTTGTGGACTATGCAATCAACAATGCCAGGCCGACCTCCTGGTACTGGGTAAACAGAACAAACCTGTTCAACGATGCGCTCAGCACCATCCTTGCCCCCTGCTGGAGCGGCAACGAGAAAGTAGCCGATGCTATCACCAAGGGTCTGGATACACTGAAGGCTGCCAATCAAGGCTTATAAGTTTGATCCATTGGGAATCCGTCGGCGAATGGCCGGCGGATTCCCAAACAAATGGGGTGTTGATATGACAAGACAACTGCAGCCGGTTTCAAAGATGGCCCGTCAGGAAGCGCGCGCCGCCAAGCTGTTTCTGATTCCTGCCTTTCTGGGTCTCACGTTCATTACTTATTTGCCCTTGCTCTCTGTTTTCGTTCTATCCTTTTTTAAATGGACGGCTATCATGCCCCAGCCCATTTTTGTGGGAATAAACAACTACATCAAGCTGTTTACAAAGGATATGTTCTTTTGGACATCTGTAAAAGTGACAGTCCAGTATGCGGTGATAACTGTGTGCATCAGCATGGTTTACTCCATGACCATCGCCATGTTACTCAACCGCAAGGTACCCGCCAGAGGTTTTTTCAGGGCGGTTTTCTATGTTCCCTATATTATCCCAGCCATGGCCGTATACATGAGCTGGGCGCTATTGTACAACCCTGACTTTGGTGTGTTAAATGCGCTTCTCATACAAAACGGCCTGCCCAAAATGGCTTTTTTAGTCGACTCCAAATTCATCATCCCATCACTGGCGGTTATCGCGGTGTGGGCCAGTGGAAATTTGATTGTCATTTTCCTGGCTGGGCTTACGAACGTTCCCCGGGTATATCATGAAGCTGCCGAAATTGACGGCGCCTCCTTTTGGAAACGACTGATCCATATCACCTTCCCCTGCATGACCCCCATTATCTTCTATAACCTGCTGATGAGTTTAATCGCCAATATGCAGGTGGTAGTGCCTTCGCTGATCTATGCCGGCAGCAACCGCACCACCTATCCTGAATATACCTTCATGTCCTTTCTAATGTACCGCACTGGCTTTATCAACAACGAAATGAGCTATGCCAGTACCATATCGTTTGTTTTCTTCGTTATCATCGGTATCTTCACACTGATCCTGTTTGCCACCTCCAAATCCTGGCTCTTTTATGAAGGGGGGGACAAATGATGAGCGGCAGCCTGAAAAGCAGAAAGCGGGCGGAGAGGATTACCGATGCCGTATCTTTGGGTTTCATCATTCTCTTTGCCATGCTCGTGATGTTTCCCCTTTGGTGGATATTCCGTTCGTCCCTTATGACCAACCCGGAAATCGGATCGCTCAACTTTTTTCCAAGCAAGTGGATTTTTGCCAACTACATCGAAGCCATGGGCGTTTTCAATTTCTTTCAGTATTTTAGAAACACCATGACCATTGTACTGCGATGCGTAGTGTTTGGAACCATCACCGCCGTTTTTTGCGGTTACTCTTTTGCACGCCTCTATTTTAAAGGCCGGAGTTTTGTGTTTGGGTTGTGTATTGCCTCGCTTTTGCTTCCGCCCATTGTGACGCTGATTCCCCTGTACATCGTTTGGATTCGATTTTTAGGCCTGAGCGGCACGTACTGGCCGCTGAT
>JAEZIB010000159.1 GCA_023416275.1 Bacillota bacterium
AGTACATACAGGAGCAAGCATATCTCCAAACACAGGAGTGGCACAGAACTTTACAAATCCTGTAGAATATACAGTAACAGCGGCAGATAGCTCAACACAGAAGTATACTGTTACAGTAATAGTGGCAGCAAATGAATATACGCTAACCTACGCAGCAGGAACAGGCGGAACAATAACTGGAACAGCAACACAGACAGTAAGTAGTGGAGCAAGCGGTTCAGCAGTAACAGCAACACCAAACAGTGGGTATCATTTTGTAGGATGGAGCGATGGAGTTACAACAGCAACAAGAACAGATAGTAATGTAATAGGCAACATCACTGTAACTGCAAACTTTGCAAAGGACAATAACACTTCGTCACCGACTGTTTCAGTAGTTACCCCTAATCCAGTTGTAGATATATTTATTAACAATGAAAAAATAAATTATGCAACCTCTGAAATCAAAGTTGAAGACGGCAAAAAGAAGACAACAATAAAACTAGATGATGAAAAGCTTACAATCAAGCTTAACAAAGAAAATGAGGGCTGTACTATTACAATTCCTGTAAATAACAATTCAGATATTGTAATAGGACAACTAAACGGTCAGACTGTAAAGAACATGCAAAATAAAGATGCAACTCTTGAGATTAAAACTGAAAATGTTATTTATACCATTCCTGCAGAGGATATTAATATAGATAGTGTTTCAGAAAAGATTGGCAGTCAGGTTCAGTTAAAAGATATCAAAGTAAACATTATTGTATCAAATTCATCAACAGAAACAATAACGAAGGTTGAAAACAGTGCTAGAAGAAACAACATGCAGTTGGTAGGAAATCCTGTAGACTTTGAAATAACTTGTACAAATGGCAGCAAAACTGTTGGTGTATCTAAATTTAACAATTACGTAGAAAGAACAGTGATTCTACCAGATGACAAAAAAATAACTACAGGTGTAGTAGTTAACGAAGACGGTACTCTCTCTCATGTTCCGACAGCGGTATATCAAGACAAGGTTGATGGAAAGTATCACGCAAAGATAAACAGTCTTACTAATAGTACATATGCAGTTATTTGGAATCCTGTAACGTTTAATGATGTAGAAAGTCACTGGTCAAAGGATTACGTAAATGATGTTGGTTCAAGACTGATTGATGATGGTGTGGGAGACAGAAATTTTGCTCCAAACAGAGCTATTACAAGAGCAGAATTTGCTTCAATGATAGTAAAAGCACTTGGACTAAAAGGAACAAATTTCCTAGAAAAATTTGGTGATGTTAAAAAAGGAGATGCTTATCATTACTATATTTATACCGCATATGAGTATGGCATACTTGCTGGTTATTCAAACGGAAATTTTGGACCACAAGACTTAATTACAAGAGAGCAAGCAATGACAATGCTTGCGAAAGCCATGGAGATAGCAGGTATGAATGTAATGGTATCTGATACTGATATTGGTAATCAACTTAAGCTGTTTAAGGATTCTGACAATATTTCAGTATACGCAAGGCAGACAGCTACAATCTGTGTAAAGAATGGTATTTTTGCAGGAGATAATAATGGAAGACTTACTCCAAAAGACAGCTTTACAAGAGCAGAAAGTGCAACTGTTATTATAAAGCTTTTAAAGAAGGCTGAATTAATCTAACATGTTGGTTGTTAGAGCTTTTAGAACAGTTAAGGATATGATTTAAAAAAAACAAAATTACAGTTAATTAAGGGCAATGCTTTGTTGGAAATAATCGCAAGCATACTACATTCTTAATTTTAATTACAAAGTGTAGTAATTGAAATAAAGAAGACTGAAGCAGAGGATACTACCGAGCTTCAGTCTTTTTTATAGAAATGCAATAATCATTTATATTATTTTAATATGGAAAATATTTTAGATTGGTGAATATAGGTGTTTAAGCTTTTTCTTTTAATTCATCAAGTCTAAATTCCGCCATTTGAGCATAAGTCTTGTTACCACCTCTCTGCTTACGTGCTGACATCAGATATCTGAAGGCATCCTCAGACTTATTATTCAATAAACACAATTCAGCTAGTATAATGCAAAGCTGTTGTTCTGTTTCAGGTTTTAGCTCGGTATCACACTTAAGATACGCCTCCTGATAATAGTTTAGTGCAGATGTAGCGGCTGTTTTTTCCATTTCCTCATCACCACAATCTCTATACAACCACATTATGTTCATCCATATTTTGCCTAATTTAATATTTGGTGATTTATCTACTTCAGCACAATACAATGATAAATAATATTTAGTAAAGAGCTGATTTACTTCTATATCTTTAGTTATTGTAAGCTTTTGACCATTTAAAAGGGAAGTGAGCTTTGCAGTAACTAATTTAAACTTAGATGGGGAAAGATTGGGGAATTCATTATAAAAATTAGAGTAATAACATTCGGAGCATGTCCAGATATTAAACCATAAAGGATCAAAGTTTTCGTATCTGCGGCGCAAGTCGTTATCCATTCCTGTAGATCTTAATTTTGATACCTTTTGACCATATGTCAGAAATTTTTTGCCACAAATAGGACATGGTACTGTTTTTTCAAATATATATTCAGAACTGTCAAATGCAGGGGCTAGGCTATATGTTTTATGTCCTTCAGGGAAAAATGCCTTTACTACGATGGGTTTAGCAGGTTGTTCAGCAGATTGAGCTTGTAATGAAGAGGATTCAACACTCTTTAAGCTGGATGTATCTGAATTATTAATTGCCATCTTAGATAAAGCAGTATTTACAATTCTAAGACGTGAAGCTAAAGCCTTCATCATTTTGAATGCCATTTCAGGCTGACGGCTGATAAAAATCTCAAAATGATTTCTATCAATTTCCAAAACGCTCAAGGGTTCTAAAGCTATAACAGTTGCACTCCTTGGAAGTTCATCTAATAAGCTCATTTCACCAAAAACTTCTCCAACACCTAATTCAGTGAGCTTAACAGCATCGTCAGTAAATGTATTTAAATACACACCTACTTTTCCTGATAAAATAAAATACATCTCATGTGTATTTTCCCCCTCTAGGGTAACAACGGCATCAGTGTTGTATCTTTTTATAGTTCCACAAGACCTAAGTAGTTCGAGATCCATCATATGTCCTCCATTAGCACTATAATTATATTTTAAGTTTTTAATTATTAAACATAATAATATTATAACAAAAAAACATAATAAAAAGTTAAAACAGTAAAAAAAAAAGCCACAAATAATTAAATTAAATGTGGCTTTTTGTAAAAAAATCTAGTTATCTTTTTTAAAGTGCTTGTTGTTGGAAAAACTTTGTTTTCTTTTTGAGCTAAAGCTGTTTCGGTTTGGCGTATGTGGGTTTAAGCTCTTTTTTCGGGCATTTGATTTTTCGATATTTATTCTTTTGCCTTTAATTATATAATTTTTCATGGATTTCAGAACTTCTGGTGCGAATTCCTTCGGAACTTCCACAAATGAATATCTATCATGAATATCTATAGAGCCTACCAGTTTTCCAGGAAGACCCGATGAAGCAACAAGACTTTCTATTATGTGTTTCGGCTGAATTTTATTCTCACTACCGATATTAATAAAAAATCTTACCATATCGCCATCAGAAGTAAATTCTGTGGCATCATCTATCTCGCTGACTGTATTGGTTTGAGTGCAAGTTTGTTCTATATAAAGCCCTAATAACGCTGCAGCAATATCTAGCGAAGTAACAAAGCTTTGCTCTGTGTCTTCAGATTCCGACGAGTCTGCATTTATGTCTTCAACAAATTTTTCAATTTGACCAACATATTTTGTAATTTGTTCCTTTGCTATGTTATCCTTTAGTGATTTAAGGATATTAGCCATTTTCTTTTCTTCTACATCGTTTATGCTAGGTGGTTTAATAAATTTAATAGTAGACTTAGTGTATCTCTGAATGTCCTTAAGCTTATATATTTCCCTTCCCGATATGAATGTGAAGGCTTTTCCGGTTCTACCAGCTCTTCCTGTTCTTCCTATTCTATGAACATAATACTCATCATCGCTAGGTAAATCGTAGTTAAATACAGCTTCAACATCATCAACATCAATACCTCTGGCAGCAACGTCAGTAGCTATAAGTATATCAATATTACCTTTTCTGAACATACTCATTACTTTATCTCTTTGCTCTTGTCTCATATCTCCGTGCAAAGCTTCAGCTGAAAAGCCTCTGGATTGTAGACTTGCTTTGAGTTCATCAACTTTTCTTTTAGTATTACAGAATACCAATGATAATTTTATGTCATTAGTGTCAAGTAATCTTGATAAAACCTCAAGCTTTGCGGTTTCCTTTACCTCAAGATAATATTGCTCAATTAGAGGTACAGTAAGCTGCTTGTGGGCTATTTTGATATGAAGAGGATTCTGCTGATATTTTTTTGTAATATCAAGAATTTCTTTGGACATAGTTGCAGAAAACAGTATTGTCTGTCTTTCGCTAGGAACTTTTTCCAAAATAGTATCTATATCTTCTCTGAAGCCCATATTTAGCATTTCATCGGCTTCATCTAAAACTACCATTTTCAAGTGCTCCAGCTTTAATGTTTTACGTCTCATATGATCCATTACTCGTCCAGGAGTTCCAATTATAATCTGTGGACGCTTCTTTAGAGCCATGATTTGTCTATCAATTGGTTGTCCGCCATATACAGGCAGAATTCTAATACCGTCTTTGTATTTTAATAAGTTCTTAAGCTCCTCAGAAGATTGAATTGCCAGCTCTCTTGTAGGGCAAAGCACTAATACTTGAATAAAATCCGACTCAGGGTTAATCATTTCAACAGCAGGTATTCCAAAGGCACAAGTTTTTCCAGTTCCAGTCTGAGCTTGCCCTATTAAATCCTTACCATCTAGAATGTGGGTAATTGATTGAGATTGAATTGGCGTTGCTTCTTCAAAGCCCATATCTGTTATTGCTTTTTGCAGTTCATTTGAAAGGTTGAGATCCTTAAAACTTAAATTTTCCATTTTTATTCCTTTGCTTTTTATAATTTTATACACTATATAATAATAAATATTATTAACGAGTTTTGCAATCTTTATTTACAATTAACAGTAATAATTCTATATTTTTAGTGAAAATATACAATGTTTTTGTATTATAATGTAATGATATATCTTTATTTTTTCAAATTTTAGAAATTATATAAAATTAGTATGATATGATATGTATGATACAATACGAAATGATTAAACTATTTAAGAGTCAATAAGGAGAAATTAATGCTATTTAATGAATTAAATTTATTAGAACCTATTCTAAAAGCCATAGAATACGAAAAATATGAAAATCCAACTACAATACAGGAACAGGCAATACCACCAATTTTGGAAGGTAGAGATTTATTGGGCTGTGCACAAACAGGTACTGGTAAAACAGCTGCATTCGCTATGCCAATATTACAAATACTATCATGTGAACCCGTAAATAAAAAGAAAGCCAGACCCATTAGAGCACTTATTCTTACCCCCACAAGAGAATTAGCTGTTCAAATAATGGAAAGCTTTGAGGCTTATGGCAGATTCTTGGATATAAAAAATTGTGTGGTTTTTGGTGGGGTTGCTCAAAAGCCACAAACAGATAAGCTACAAGCTGGTGTAGATGTATTAATTGCAACACCAGGAAGACTACTTGATCTCATAAATCAGAAATATATTGATTTACAGCATATTAAGTGTTTTGTTCTTGATGAAGCAGACAGGATGTTAGATATGGGTTTTGGACAGGATGTAAAGAAAATAATTAAACTGGTACCAAAAACAAGACAGACTCTTTTATTTTCTGCAACTATGCCAAGTGAGATAGAAAAGCTTGCTAATAATTTGCTATCAGATCCTATGAAAGTGTCAGTTACTCCAGTGTCGTCCACTGTAGATACTATTGACCAATCTGTTTGTTTTGTTAGTAAAAAAGATAAACGAAATCTTCTAGTTAGCCTTTTGATGGACAAATCTATTGAATCGGCATTAGTTTTTACAAGGACAAAGCATGGTGCTGATAGAGTGGCAAAGACACTTGTTGGTGCAGGAATCAAAGCGCAGGCAATACATGGAGACAAATCACAGGGAGCACGTCAGTATGCATTGAGTTGCTTCAAGGAGAAGAAGATTAGAGTTATGGTAGCAACCGATATTGCTGCTAGAGGCATTGATATAGATAAGCTTTCTCATGTGTTTAATTTTGACTTGCCTGATTCACCGGAGACATATGTTCATAGAATTGGGCGTACTGGCAGAGCTGGTCTTAATGGTGTGTCAATATCCTTCTGTGATGAAGACGAAACTAAATATCTAAAGAATATTGAAAAATTAATATGCAAAAAAATACCTGTTATTGAAAATCATAAATTCTCAATTGTGAATGTAGTTCCTACTAATAAAAAAATTGCTGATAAAAGTACAAAACATAATGCTGCACCAAGTAAAATGATGCAAAATAAAAAGCCAAGGAATAAGAACATACAGGATAGTAAGTTGCAGAATAAGCAGCCACAGAGTAAGAAGCTACAGAATAAAGCAACTCAGAGTGATCAAATACAAAATAAAACACATCACAGGAAGTTAAAACAGAGTAAAACTATTCAAAGTAATACAAAATAGAAAGCTGTTCAAAGATAGTATACTCAACTTTCTTAGCCAAAAGTTGAGCTGAACATTAAGAAATTCCATTTTGAACCTCATTTGTAGCAAGAAAAGTATAAAAGTATAGTGTAAGAATATAGAGGTTTTAGATGATGTAGTTTCAGCCTGCAAAATACTACTGTAAAGTTGAGTAATAAGTAAAGGCATTAAAAAAATATATAGAAGGTGGAAGACATGAAAAAATTTGCTTTTGTATCAGATTTTGATGGTACTCTTACAAACCGAGATTTTTATCATATTGTAATGGATAAATACTTAAAGGACTGGGCGTGGGATTATTATGATGAGTGGAGAAAAACTAGAAAAATTAATGTTGACTTTCTAAATAAAATATTTAATTCAATG
>JAEZIB010000195.1 GCA_023416275.1 Bacillota bacterium
AAGGGGTAGCAAGTAGTACGTTTGTCCCTTCAGGGGCGGCAAAGGTGGCAAAGGCAATAGTAGCTTGAACGAAGTGAAAGCCAGCGTCTTTAGGCGCTGGCCGGTAACAAGCCCTTATAGGGCTAACGCAAGCCACCGTTTTACGGGTGGTCATGACTTATGAGCCTAACCTAAATTTCACTTTAAACGGTTTAAATAATTAGCCTACATGTTATATGCCAATTTTAATAAAGGGCTTAAACAACCTATATTAATTAATTTACAAGTCATTTCAATATATAGTAGTTGATTAAACAGGTATATTAATATACAATTATTAACACTAAATTACTCGTAAGTATAAGTGAGGTATGTATTCTTTTCTTATAATATGGTGAAGGGTAGAGGAGTATTTTACAAAGCTTAACTGATATCAAATTTCATATATTGCCATTGCATATCGGTAAATAGACTACAGCTACTGTATGAGCGACTTAGAAATATTAGCATTATTGATTTACATTATATTGAAA
Source organism: Bacillota bacterium (assembly GCA_023416275.1). Taxonomy (GTDB): domain Bacteria; phylum Bacillota; class Clostridia; order Acetivibrionales; family DSM-1351; genus Ruminiclostridium. Next base: position 513 of record JAEZIB010000195.1, read on the forward strand.
ATTATATGTTATAACGATACAATAAAGTAAAATGTTGTTTATGTGGAAGGGTAAGATTGAATAAACGATTACAAGGGTTTATAGCTGGTTTTTTAGTATGCTGTTTTATATTAGGTACTACTGTTTTTTCAGAAGGAGTAACAAAAACTATTAAAGCGGTTTTTAATCAAGTTACTGTAAAAATTGATGGTAAAGCTGTAAGTGGTGACAATATAACTTATAATAATAATGTATATGTAAGAGCTGACAAGATTAGTGAATCATTAGGTAAGGCTTTTAACTGGGATAAAAAAAAGAATACCATTATAATTAATAATTTAAATTTTGGGAATCAAAGAGATGTTGTTACATTTAAAAACAAAGCTATAGAAGCTAATGTACGACTTATTCTCAAGAAACAAAATTCAAGTATTTTAAAATCTGATTTACAGAAGGTTACAAGTATTTATATAACTGATACCAAAGTATCATCCTTAGATGATTTAAAGTATCTTGAAAATTTGAAGGAATTATTTCTATGTAATTGTCAAATTTCAGACATAACAATTCTTAAAGATTTAAAAAAATTACGAACTATTAATATTTCAGGGAATAATGTTTCTGACATAACACCACTAAGTAGTTTGAATGAACTTACAAATTTATATCTTGATGATAATAAAATATCAGATTTATTGCCAATTAAGCAATTAAAAAAATTGCAAAAATTAAGCTTTTACGGTAATGAAATCACTGATATCACACCACTTAAAAGCTTACCAAACCTAAAAGGAAATTCATATTTGATTGTTGACAATAATAATAAATATTTTTATTTAGGCGATAAGTTTGTACTGATTTTTATAATTGATAACAAAAGATATCTGCTAAATCCTGAAAATCAGAGTTGTTTTATTGATGATTCAGGTAATGTATATTTAAGAAGCATCATAAGCATTTTAAGAGTCTTTGATAAAGCTTATAGCATAAAACCAAGTGAATCTCCATTTGTAGACGGAGTGTTAAATACTGATTCTAATAAAAAATATATAACTCAAAAGAAAGTTTATTTGGATGCTACAAAATACTTTAATAATGGAGAAATAAATTATCATGAAGAAAAATATCAATATTCGTTCAATCCTGAAGGGCAAACTGGGTGTAAAATATTATTTAATCAATCATACTTCCCTTTCACAACTATTCTTAAAACATTTAAAATTAATAATTCCATTGATTTGGATTTAAAAAATAAATATATAATATTTACTTTATAATCATTAACGACTTCTCAGAAACGATGGGAATCTTTGTTTGTCTACCTAACTGAAATACCCATTATTGTTTTTGGGTAGTTTTACGTGAGAATAATTGTGCTATAATATCAGTGGATATTACTAATTTTTCTTCCTAAAAGATAAGGTTAGTCCACTGATTTATAAATCAAGAGATTTCGCGTAAGCCACTAATATCAAGCGTTGTAGTCTAATGGAAAAGACGGTGGATTCCGGTTCCACTGATACGGGTTCGATTCCTGTTCGGGACGCCAAAAATGATTATTAAGTAGAAAGTGTTAGTATCCGAAAGGGTTTTGACACTTTTTATTTTTTGATAAAGTGGCTTTGAAAGTAACGAATCCACCAGACTATAATAGATGTGCTTAAAGTATTGGGTACTATTTTGGTAAGAGTACAGCATTGGATAAAGCATAATAGAAAGAATTAATACAAGGTTAGCTCAAAACAGGCTATCCTCTGTTGTTTAGCAATTTTTATTGTAGAAAGTGAGGATATTAATGGTATAATTTTTATATTAATTTTACAAAGGAAGTTAATTATGTCTGAATTATGGTTTGTTCTATTCAGTTCAAAAGGAATAAGAAAAAGTGAAAATAAGGTGTATACTGTTTTGAAAATTTTATATCTTATATATCTTTTGCCATTTATTCTTTTTGCTATTGGTATGGCATTTAAAAGTGGTGCTGGTTCAGGAAATCAAAAGTCAGGGATTATAAAAAAAATATTAGTTCATTTTTCTGCAATATTTATGGCACTTTGCTTTTGGATAATAATTATTCAAATCATATCAGAAAAGTTATAATGATGAGTAGTGCTTAAAATATATGGAGTCTTATAGTTTATATTTTTAGTATGGATGTTTACTGATTCAAAAGAAAGTAATTGCTGTGTTTAAAACAACGGTTGATGAGGTTGGAGATAAGATATCAGATAATAAGTAGGATAAATAAAAAAAGCATAAGGTACAAAAAATGTATATTTAATTGTCATTAATCAAGTTTTACATTAAAAAGACGAGGTGCATTAGGGTAATAATTTAGCATATCCTACATTCTTTTTTTCATGTTCCTGCTACAGTTTGCAACAACCACTCTGAATGAGCAACAAGGGCAGTGGTAATAGCTGATATCTTGACAAAAAGCCTTCCTGCTTTATACCCATTCGCACGAGGCTTTTACAGTGACAAAGCTGTAATATAGCCTATTTTAATAAGATATGCAGTTATAATTTAATATCATAAACTGTTTATAACTGCTTTTTTTATTAGCAACTGAAGTCAAGAATTAAAATTCTTTATGAAATATAATTTAGACATCAGGAGGTGACAAAAATGTATGAGGCGCAAACCATTATGGCAGTACAAAGAATGCAAGAATATATAGATGCAAATATCTTGAAAAAAATTACGCTAAGAGAATTAGCTAATGTGGCAGGATATTCACCTTGGCATGCTGCAAGATTATTTAAGGAGGCTACAGGTAAAGCTCCCTTTGACTATATTCGAGCATTAAGACTTACTAAAGCGGCATTGGTACTTCGAGACAGTAATGAAAAAATTATAGATGTAGCAATGGACTTTGTGTTTGATTCTCACGAAGGCTTTACAAGAGCATTTTCAAAAGAATTTGGGATGCCACCTAGTAAGTATAGTAAAAGTACACCGCCAATAAAATTGTTTATGCCGAGTAAAGTTTTTGAAACCTACCGAGTATTTCGTAAAGGAGAAAAAGTGATGAGCAAAGATAATAATACCAAATCAGTATTTGTACAGGTGATAGAACGGCCTGCAAGAAAGGTTTTATTAATGCGAGGAAAAAAGGCAACGGATTATTTTGCATACTGTGAAGAAGTAGGCTGTGATGTATGGTCAGTACTAACAAGTGTAAAAGAGGCGATGTATGAGCCTATTGGAATGTGGCTCCCAAAGCATCTTATAAGAGAAGGAACATCACAATATGTTCAGGGAGTTGAAGTTCCGTTGGATTATGCAAATGAAATACCTGATGGGTATGAAATAATAGAATTGCCACCTTGTAAACTAATGATTTTTCAAGGGGAAGCCTATAATGATGATAATTTCATGGAAGAAATCGATGAAGTCTGGAGACATATTGAAAAATTTGACCCTACAATTTATGGTTATCAGTGGGCACCGGAGGCTGCACCAAGATTTCAGCTTGCACCGATGGGTTACAGAGGGTACATTGAGGCGCGTCCTGTTAAAGCAATAAATTAAGTTACCCAACTTTCTGAACACTGAGACTTTTTGTGTGAAAGTTGTGTTAGTTTATATAAATGTTCATAAATCAGGTCGAGGTTTCTAAAGGATTAACACGTACTCCAGTTCCACTGATACGGGTTGGATTCCTGTCTGAAAAGCTAGAAATCAAAAGGGGACATTCCGCAGCAAGCCTGATTGGCAGAGTAGCAGTGTCCCTTTACCTGGAAAAGCTCGAAAATAAAGTTTATACGAGCATGGTGCATTTTCGAGCCACAAAAACCACAAGTGGTTATACAAGTCATATTTTACGCATACTGTTTAATGACGGTAATCCAGCTAAATGCTCGACGAAAGAGGGTCCTAGCTTGTTTTCTAGTTCTTTAAAAGCATTTAATGAGACCTGTAAAGCCGCTTTTTCGGATGAACATAGAAATGCCCCAACGCTGTTATAGCCTCCCGTCGAAAAATAATTAGTACACCCGCAGTTATTCATACAATAATCTTTTAATCCACAGGTAATACATTCATTGTTAATGCTTTTTTGAGTAAATTTGCTGCACTTCATTTTATCCATATTCACTCCGGTATTAATATTCCCTATACAGTGCATATCGCCGGTACCTGAACCTATTAATCGCTCACACGGGTATATGTTCCCTTCGGGTGTAAATGCGAATTCCTTTCTGCCCATATGGCAACGCTCCTCAGGTTTGTACCCTCCTCTTAAAATGACAGTAATCTTTCCATCTATCAGACTTATGAAAACAGGATCATTATCAATATACTGCCGCATAAATATACTTGATACCTTCTCATATATATTGTAAAGGTTTTCAGTGTCCTTAACGGACCATTTAGCTGAAAAATCAGGGTTCAGGTAAATCTGTCTTACTCCAAGGGAGATGAAATACTCAACTACGACAGGCAGATATACATAACTATCAGGTGTATATACTGCGTTTACAAGCATTACTGGTAGTGATTGTGTAAAATTCCTAATATTGCTTTCAACTAACTTAGAACACGTAGTGCCATCTGCATACCGTCTATGCATATCCTGTAAAAAGTCTGGTCCGTCACAGCTTATACAAAAGCCAACATTGTTCTCTTTTATAAAGTCTACGATATCTTTAGAAAAAAATGTGCCGTTTGAAACTATATCAAATTGTACGTTATAATCCTGATATGATGAGTGATTTTTTACCAGTCCTGTTATTGTTTTTATTAATTCAAATTCAGTAAACGGTTCTCCGCCAAAGAAGCCTATGTCAATTTTTTCACCTTTAGGAGTATTATTAAAAATAAAGTCTACTATACTTTTTGCGGTTTCGAGTGACATACTTTCGTTTCTTTTTCCTATATAGCAATATGAACATGCAAGATTGCATTTTTGCGTAATGCATAGTGTATATTTCATGGCATACCTTCCTTTGTTCTTTGAGGTAAATATAGGGGCAGGCTGGAGAACCAGACCTGCCCGATATAGAATTAAACTATGCTTTCCATTGCTCCTGATAATTCCATAAGTTGTTCATAATTAATAGAATTTGCTTTTGCAAGCTTCTGTTGAAATTCGCCGATTATTGTTTTGGAAAACTCTTTCCATTGTAGCTCGTCAAGAAGAAATATTTTGCCGTCATAATGTAAATGGGGTACTCTCATTCCTCCATTTTTAAGTTCCTTGCGATTTTCCTGTACTTTTTTTGATAAATTTGCTTCTTTAAGTACTATTCCTGTAGAAAGATGATGATTGGATAATTCCTCTAGCTTATGGGCATTTATGTATTTACTTACAACCTTTGCGTTCTTAGCCCAAAAAGCAATCTTTCCTCCATTTTTAAGGACAACTTCTTCGTAAACATTTCCAAATGGCATAATCTAACCTCCTGTTTATGAATTTAAAAAGTCTGCTAAAACGTATTACTATATACAACATATAATACCATTTAAGGAATTAAATCGCAAGTATAATAATAATATTACAATATATCACAAAATGGAAATTAAATTCCTGCTGTGTGAGACTTAGTCAGTTTAATATGTGATTTATTATAAAAAGATAGCATTTTTTAAGAAAAATTCTTGAAGATTGTTATCTTTATTTTTAAAGGTTTTACAAAAGTCAATTTTGGATTTAGACTAAAAGGGTACTTATATAATCAAAAAATTTCAGTCGCCTTTGTAGACTATTTTCAATAAAAGATGGTAAAATAAAAAAATAATTAATAACTAAACGAGGAACTAAACATTGAAAATAGGAAACGTAGAATTAACAAATAGAGTATTTTTAGCACCAATGGCAGGAGTTACTGATATGCCATTTAGAGTGTTATGTAAGGAGCAGGGCTGTGGCCTTGTTTATACTGAAATGGTCAGTGCAAAGGGAATGCACTATAATGACCAGAAAAGTACCCAATTAACACTCCTTGATGAAAAGGAGAAGCCTGGTGCTGTGCAGATATTTGGGTCTGAGCCTGAAATATTGGCAGAGGTAGCGGCAAGGCTGGACAAATCGGATGCCAGCATAATTGATATTAATATGGGCTGTCCTGCCCCTAAAATAACTAAAAACGGTGAGGGCAGTGCTTTAATGAGAAAGCCAGAGTTGGTGGCAAGGATTGTAAAGGCTGTATCAAGTGCTACTCAGAAACCAGTTACGGTAAAGATACGTAAGGGCTGGGACGATACTACCATCAATGCTGTACAAATAGCTCAGATAGCTGAAGAAAACGGTGCCTGTGCTGTTGCAGTTCATGGCAGGACTCGTGAACAATACTACAGCGGAAAAGCAGACTGGGATATTATAAAACAGGTAAAGAGAGCTGTTTCTATTCCTGTAATAGGAAATGGTGATGTGGTTGGACCTATTGAAGCAAAACGCCTATTTGAAGAAACGGGCTGTGATGCAATAATGGTGGGTAGAGGTGCTCAAGGCAATCCTTGGATATTTAATCAAATAAATAGTTACCTTGAAGAGGGAAGAATTGTTCAAGCGCCTACAGCCCAGCAAAAAATAGAAATGATTATCAGGCACATGAATATGCTGATAGAGCATAAAGGGGAAAGAACAGGAATACTTGAAATGAGATCCCATATAGCTTGGTATATTAAAGGTTTGAGAGATGCAGCACACACTAAGCAAAAGATTTTTACATTAACAGATAAAGAAGAAGTTTTTAGTGTTCTTCAGAGCTTTTTAATTCATCAGGAAAATATTTAGCTAAAATATCTTCTATTCCAAGAACTATCTGATTTGCACATTTTTTTTGGAAGCTAGCATCGGTTAATAGTTTTAGATCTTGTTTATTAGAAATAAAGCCTATTTCCAACAGTATAGAGGGCATGTTTGTATAACGCAAAACATATAAATTAGGGCGTGGCATTAGGTCTCTGTTTTTTTTGCATAAGTCACCTATTTTTGATTGCATAATTCTTGCAATATCCTCGCCAGTTTCAGAATATGGATTATATGTTGTTAAAACACCTCTTTGCGAAGGATCGTTAAAGGAGTTGTTGTGAATACTGACAAATAGCTTACCCGCTTTTTCGTTTGCTATTTTTATTCTGTCTTCTAGGCTTACATAAGTATCATCATTTCTAATCATTAGGTAGCTTATATCATTTTCTATTAATTTTTTTTCAACTAGTAAGGCTATAGCCAGGGTAACATCTTTTTCTTGTATAGAGCCATTAATTGCACCTGGCTCCCAGCCACCATGACCGGCATCTATTATTACAGCTGGGGAGGGCTCTGTAGGCTTCATAGAAAATTCAGAAACAATTGAATTGGGAAAAATATTTATTATTGAAAAGCCGTTTTTAGCTAAAAATGTGACTATTGATAATAAAACAACGGCTATTGAAAGCAAAGCTATTAAAATTTTAAGACTACGTTCACTTGGTCTTTTCATACAAGCCTCCATGCTCATTTGGGCAAAATATAAAATCAAAGGGAAATGCGCAATGTTTATACAAAAGCTGATAACCTCCTACGCTAACTCTTGACACAAAATAAGGGCAAAAGCTACAGCATTGACCTTATAATTTACAATTTAAAATGCGATATGTCATTTAATTATCCTTATCTACGGCTATTTAGGAAAAGCCCACAAATATTGTTCAATACTTTGAGCTGTTTTATTGCAGTACATGTCACTAATGGGTGATTTTAAAATAGCCCTCAATATTTTAAATGCGAAATAGTATTATATATTTTAACACAAGAAAATGAAAAAGGCTTTAGAAAAATTTTTCTAAAGCCTTTTTATAGTAGCAAATTTTTTGCACATATTCGTAATTTAAGTTTGTACATATAGTATTAATTTATTACTCTCTTTGCACCAATGTAACGACTGGAATAATAATCGCTGCTCAAGCTTGATATGGTAACGCCTTTTGAAGAGCTAGCATGTATGAAATTCCCATCACCTAAATAGAATCCTAAATGAGACGGACCTTCCTTATAGGTGGTAAAGAATACTAAATCACCTGTACGAAGATTACTTTTTGATACACTTGTTCCAACCTTATACTGCTCAGCAGCAGTTCTAGGAACAGAAATGCCATTTTTGCCTAATACATATTGAATATATCCGGAGCAGTCAAAACCGTTTGGTGTAGTTCCTCCCCATACATAAGGAACACCCATAAAGCTTTTTGCTGTACTAATTACAGCGCTTGCCTTGGAACTTGTTACTGTTGATGTTGTGCCTCTATTTGTAGTTGTACTTTTATCAGCTACAGAAGTAGATTTGCTCAAGGTCGTACTTGATGTCGATTTGCTGGTTGTTGTTTTTGACGTTGTAGTTGATGAACTAACTGTTGAATTTGTGCTGGTTTTGGATTTTGGTTTACTTACTGTTGTTTTAGTTGTTGTATTTAAACTTGATTTATTAGCTGTTGTCTTATTTTCTATAGTCTTTTTATCATTAGTTTTTGTCTGAGCTGTAGTTTTTTCTTCTGCTACAATCGCTGCTTTTACCTTATTTTCAGTATATATCACTTTATCATTAGCAGTTAATAATTGTTTCTTTAGTAATAGCTTTTCTGATTCCAATTGATTAAATTCGCTTATGGCACTAACATTTTTACTTGTGTTTGCGTTAATATCCAAGTGCTTATAAATTGGGGCTATTGCTATTGCACAAATAGATAATGCTAAAGAAGTTGATAGCAGTTTTTTATTCATTTGCCCTCCATTAGTTTCCCTATAGCTGAATGTAATCAGCAAAATAAATATTATAGGGTTATTTTTGATAGTCATGTAGGTCTTATCCCCATGTGTTAAACATCATGTTTAGCTACTATGCCATCATTTATGAGAGCTTTGCGCAAAGCTGCTGATAGGCCTATTATAAAGCCTCTTTGTCTGACAGGGCAACCTGTAATTTATGGTAAACCTATTCAAACATAGAGACATAAATGGTTACAAACATCAATAATAATAGTAGAGAAGAATTATTTGTAACCAACATGTAGGTTTTTGTATTTAAAAATTAACCAAGTATACACAACTATATTTTTTAAGTTGGCCGTGAGATATTTACAGTTACTTAATTTACTAAAAAACAATATTTATGAGGTGGATATGATAAAAAAAACATTTATTACAGGTGCAATTATACTAATGATTGCAGGATTTATATCCAGAATTATTGGATTTGTGTATAGAATCTATCTATCAAATATAATTGGAGCAGAAGGAATGGGACTTTATCAGTTAATAGTACCCATATATACATTAATTATTTTAACCTTGACCTCGGGAGTTTCCATAGCTGTATCAAAAAAAATAGCTGAGGAAATGGCAAAAGGACACCCTATAAATATAAAAAGAATTTCTAAGGTAGGATTAATATTTGTGCTGATGGCCAGTACGTTTATTTCGGTTTTTATGTATATTAATATTGATTTAATTGTCAATGATTTATTAAAGGACAGTAGAACATATTTTTCAGTAATTATAATGATTCCTTGTATACCGTTAATAGCCGCAGCTTCAGCATATAAAGGTTATTTTTACGGAATACAGGATGTAACACCTACGGCAATATCACAAATAGTAGAACAGCTAGTAAAAATATTGATAGTAATGGCTGTGGCTTCGCAATTCTTGAAGGCAGGACTTGAGTACGCCTGCGCGCTGGCAACCTTGGCTATGGCAGTAGGAGAAGTGTCAAATTTGTTTGTGCTGGCTGTCTGCTATAAATATAAAAAATATTCCTTCCTAGATAAAAACTCAGCTAAGGGCAAAATAAGAAAAAGAAAATTATTTGTTTCAATTTTTAGTTGTGCAGCTCCGATATCAATTAACAGATTTATAATTTCGATTATGGTGGCAGTTGAGGTAATATTAATACCCAGAAGATTGTTAGCAGGAGGCTTAGATTATATACAATGTATGGAGCAATACGGAAAGCTGATGGGTATGGCAATGCCTTTGGTGCTTTTTCCAGAGCTTGTTACAGCATCTCTTGCCACAACACTGGTCCCGGCTATTTCTGAATCAATATCTTTAAAAAATTTCAATAGAGTAAATTACAGGATTTCAAAGTCTATTCAGATAACTATGGTGCTTGGATTTATTTTTATGGCACTTTTCGCCTGCTATCCAGATAAAATAGCAGACATGATTTACCCTGGTCAAAATGTTGGCGGTACACTGTTTTTACTTTCCTTTACTTGCATATTTCTTTATTTGCAGCAAATTTTGATGGGCATAATGAATGGCTTAGGCAAGCAGGGGCTTTTGTTGTTAAATTCGGTAGTTGGTTCTATTATAAGAATTTCGTTTGTGTATTTTATGATTCCTAAATATGGCTTATCTGTATACATAATTGGCATTATTATAAGCTCCTTTGTTGTATGTATTTTAAATTTTACCACTATAGTAAAAAACACAGGGATGGTGCTGGATTTAAGACATTGGGTAGTTTTTCCATCAGCGGTGACTGTGGCATTATTCTTTACTAGTAAATACATATACAACTTTTTCAATTTTATGCGGCTTTATACACCAGTTCAAACACTTTTTGCAATAGCTGCATATATTATAATAGCTGTATTTTTAATGGCATTGGTTGGTGTTATTAATTGGAGAGAAATCCTACAGCTTTTAGGGTTCAAAAACAAAAAAGTTAGAAAATTTAAGAAAGATTGAGGTAGCAAGGGATAATGTAAGGTGAGTGACTTCTATTTATCATAAAGGTCAAGGAAAGTCAAAATCAAATATTGTAGATTGAGAAGGTAGTGATTATAATATAGTCATAAGGTCAAAGAAAGTCAAAATCAAAAAATAAAAATATTTAATAAATTAAAATTTTATGGAGGTGTTTTATATGTTTGGAATAGTACCATTCAGAAACAACAATATTCAAGGAAGAGCAAGTTTATTTGACATCGACAGCATGTTTAATGATTTCTTTAATGAACCGTTTATGGGAATTGTAAGTGCAAGCTCAATTAAAGCAGATATTAAGGAAAATGAAAATGAATTTGTAATTGATGCAGAAATTCCTGGTGTTAAGAAGGAAGATATTAAATTGGACTTAAAGGATGACAGGCTCACAATTTCAGTAGAAAAGACTGAAGAATCAAAGGAAGAGAAGAATAACTATATTAGAAGGGAAAGAAGATACGGTTCAACTAGCAGAAGTTTTAGTGTCCAGAATGTAAAAGCTGAAGATGTCTCAGCTAAATACGAAAATGGAATTTTGACAATTGTTCTACCTAAGAGTGAAACTAAAAAACTTAGCAGCAGAATTGAGATTCAGTAGTAGCTGAACAATTTGAGGCAAGCAAGTTTTAATTACTCAAAATTCGCACATAAAAATCTATTGGTGCGGTAGAATTATCAATGGTTTTTGAGTAAATTATACCAACTCGGCTAGACAAAATAGATGCTATACATTATGACTAAATCAAATACTTGTGGATTTGAAAAGTAATTGATTTGCAAGTGAGGTGATATAAAAAATTGAAGAAAAAGTTTACTTAGTAAAATAGTGTTGAAGGAGGATAGAAGTCACCTGTAGATAATAATTTGAGCAGTTAGTGTTACTCCCTAAAATCATTTTTTAGATAAATAATTCAATAGATAATTCAAAAAAGAGGTTTGGAAGCAAGTGTGTAATATGCTTTCATACCTCTTTTGCCTTTATGTGAAATAGTAATAGCTATGATTGTACATTTGTAGATTTTTATTCCTACCTATTCGGAGCAATCCTTAATTATGCGTTAAAAATCAACTTTTAAAAAGTCTATTGACGCGGTAGAATTATCAATGGTTTGTTACCAAAATAATTGCAAAAAATCGGAAATGGTTGTACTAACGAAGTAATAAGAATTTAATTTGGAATAAAAATATACTATTGAAAAAAAACACCATAATATGGTATTGTTTTACATGATAATTAGTAGATTAGAGGTGATTCACATAAGTCCTTAAAGCAAAAAATTTTATATAATGATAAAAGCTTTAAAATTTGAGTTTAATAAGATAATTACTATAGAATGAAACCTTCTTGTATATTTCTTATAACCAAAATTATAAAATCCTTAGAAACAATATATATAGTAAATATTTATCTGTAAGGTGGAGGGTTAACCGTAATTGTCTTTAAGAAGTAATAAGTACATGAATAAAAATTAAGGAGAATATATTTAAATGAAAAAAACAAATTTATTTTTATTTGCCGTTATTTGTTCTCTTGTTATTACAACTGTAACGTCAAATGTATTTGCTGTTACATATAAAGCTTATCCGCTTGGATATAAATATGCCACAATTGATGTAGATAACTATACTTATCTGTGGGCACCATATTTCAACAATACAGTAAGTGCGGTACAATCATGGAATAATTGTGGATTGACAGGCAGGAGCATATATGTTACTACATCAAGTCCTAATAAAATATATCAAAACCCTATGCCTGAAAATTGGTTTGGATTATACGAACCGCTAGAAACTGATACAAGTGGTGCGCAAACAAGAACTTACGTTACAACAAAATTTAGAATAACATTAAATACATCTGAACTTAGCTCTGAAAATGATTTTGTAAAACAAGCAGCAGCCTGTCATGAATTGGGTCATGCTTTCGGCCTTGCACATAATGACGATGCAGATCCGGGGAAAACTATAATGCGTTCTTCAAGTTTGACAGTAAATACACCACAAACATATGATAAAAATGCAGTTAATTATTTGTGGCCAAATTGGTAATCAATAAAAGGAGGAAAAGACTATGAAAATTCTAAAAAATAAAAAGATATTAATCGGTTCAATTAGTATACTATCTTTGGGACTGATACTTTTATTCGTTTTTCTTATAAATAGAACGCCTGCTGAAGTTTTAAATAGTAATATATCATTTAGTGATTTATCAGAAGATTCATTAACATCTGGTAGTGCAGCAGCTTCATATAGGTATTATGAAAATTATGATCAAGCAGATAAATATGCTGATACAGTAGTAATAGGCGATGTTATAAAGGTTAATGAGCCTGAAGAATTAGTGCTAGGAGAGGCTACAAATACGATAACAGGAGAAAAAGAACCTTTAAGTTATGTGTATACTGTTTCGGAAGTAAAGGTGATTAAAGTAATAAAAGGGAAGTACTCCTCTGGTGATATAATCAAAATAAAACAATATGGAGGAGTATATAAGGATAGAGAATATAGTTTGGAGGGCATAAAATACTATCAAACAGGCGAAAGACATATCTTCTTTTTGAAAAGCTACGGAGATACTCCAAGCTCTACTGTAAACCCACAGCAGGGGGATATGCTGATAAAAGACGGTAAAACTAGTGCAAGAAACAAAGTACAGTTTATAAAGGATAATATATCCGAGGATTTAGCAGTAAGTGCTTTAAAAGATAGAGTAAAATATTTGAAAGATAAGAAAAATGATAATAGCAATAAATCAGAGCAGAGCACTGATTTAGGAAACGAAAATTAATATGAAAATCTTAAAAAATAAAAAGCCTTTAATTAATTCACTTAGCACACTTTTTTTGGGACTGATTCTTCTAATAATATTTTTTATAAGCAGAACACCAACTGAGGTATTAAATAATAATATTTCACTAAGCGACATATCTGTAAACGTATCAATGCCTAATGGTACACCCTCGTATATGGCTTATGAAAATTATGATGAAGCAGATGATATAGCAGATACAGTAGTAATAGGTGAGGTTATAAAAGTTAATGAACCGAAAGAATTGGTAACAGGGGAGACTATAAATACGATAACTGGGGAAAAAGAACCAATAGGCCATATATATACAGTCTCGGAAGTCAAGGTAAGTAAAGTAATAAAAGGGAAGTATTCTGCGGGTGACATAATTAAAATAAAGCAATTTGGAGGATCATATAAAGAGGTTGGATATGATGAACATAATATGTATGGGACTGTATACTATCAAACTGGAGAAAGGTATTTATTTTTTTTAGGGAGCTATGAAGACAGTCCATGCGATCCTATAAATCCTTATCAGGGAGACATGCTGATAAAAGATGGCAAAACTATTGCAAGAAACAAGGTACAGTTTATAAAGGAAAATATATCCGAGGATTTGGTAGTGAAAGCATTAAAGGAAAGAGTAGAGGCTTTGAAGGCTAGAGCTGACAAGGATTCTAAATAAGCAAAATATCAAGAATAAGGAGACAGACAAATGAAATTCAGAGTCTGTCTCCTTATAATTTATTATCCTTTCTGAATATACCAGTCAATTATTTGTCTTGCTATACTCACCTGGGAAGGCAGCTTTGGTAGATTGTCAGGGCTAAACCAATCAGCTTTTTCGATTTCAGTACCGTCAACGGAAATTTCACCGCTTTCATACACTGCTGTGAAGCCTACCATTAAAGAGTTTGGATAGGGCCAGGGCTGGCTTCCGAAATATTTTATGTTTTTTACCTTGATGCCCACTTCTTCCATAAGCTCTCTTTGGACACATTCCTCTAGGGTTTCGCCAGGCTCTAGGAAGCCTGAAATAAGGCCGTACATGTCATTTTTAAAAGCTTTGGCATGTGCCAGAAGTATCTTGTCGTCCTTGAAAACAGCAGTTATTACGGCTGGACAAATCTGAGGATAGCTGATTAAGCCACATTTGGGGCATTTCTTTGCTCGCTCGTCAAGTAGTTCCTCTGTAGGGCAGCCACATCTACCGCAAAACTGGTTGGATTGATCCCAAAGTACTATTTGAGAGGCTTTGCCTGCTAAAAGGAATAAGTCCATGTCTATTAATTCAAAAAGTGCTCTCAACGATATAAATTCCATTCCAACAGGAGTATTTTCTTCTGAGGAAATTTCAGCGGAATAGCATGGACAGCCTTTGAAAAGACCTAGAAACTGAGTTCTGACAGGTGAAATGTTAATCTGCTGCAAATTATTCAAATAAGGAACACTGTAATTGCTGTTTTCAACCTTAACAAGCATTTTATTTTCAAAAAAGGCGAACCAATAAATCTTGCCTTCATTTATATTTTGAGGTGTGACTGCTGGTTCATAGCATTTATATATACTTTCTCTATTCATTATATTCTACCTTTTTATATAAATTTTTGGTTATAAGTTACAAGAGCATTGGTAATTCTGGGATTGAATGTGTACACCAAAGAATTCTGAATAAATAATTCCCCGTATTCAGGATAAATGCACTATTCCCATATACAAACTTAACAAAATATTTAATATTTTAAATGGGTTACGGCTAACTTTTTCTTAGAATATCATATGTAATTTTAAAAATCAAATTCAATGATTATTATATATATGTTAATATATTGTATAGGAGTTGGTGTAAGGCTACGGCACAGATAAACTTTTAAGCGTGAATGTTGATTTTATATTAAAATATTAACTCAAACTTTGCACATAAAAAATCTATTGCTACTACACCTTATATTACTAGGTTTTATATTGGGCTGCTAGGTTTTGAAATGTTAATTTTACAATTAATAATGTCAAGTTGCGGTTTTAAGACTTGATATAGACTATGAAAACAAACCTTGTGCCAGTATTAAGTATTATAGAATTGGTTTGAATTTGCTTTTTGTATTGGTGGATGTGGAAAGTCGGCAAAGCAACATCGAATGAATAATGCTAGTTCCTAGCACTTACTAATTTCAGCAATTATTTTGGCAATAAACCATTAATAATCAACCGCACCAATAGCTTTTTATGTTCCAAGTTTAAGTACTTTATTTATAATCGAAAGGAACTATTAAATTGAATAAGCTAAAATTAAAAGATATTGTTTTTTATGCAATAGTTTGGGGTGCTGCTGCGCTGCTGATACTAATTAGCATATGTGTTATACGAAATTTAGGTCCATCTGTAGTTAAAATGCCCTCTTATATGGGTTATGCATATTTGATTTTATCTATAACAGCTGTATTTATTATGTATAAAGCAAATATAGTTACAAAGATTAATACTAAGGTTTTTATTACATTGCTGATAATCATTGCGATTGTTCCAAGATTTATATGGGTATATTTTGTGCAAACTCAGCCCTTTTCAGATTTTCTCCATTTGCATAACTATGGAATAAGTGCAAGTCAAGGTGACTTCAAAGGTTTTGTTGCTTTCTATGCTGTATTTCCTTTTAAAATAGGCTTTGGGATGGTATTAGCAGGCTTATATTATACCTTTGGAACAGGCTTGATGGTTGCTAAAATGTTTAATGTAGCTGTCTCTGTAATTCTTGTTGTGCTACTTTATGCAGGCGGAAAAATGCTTTACGGAGAAAAGGCTGGAAGAGTAGCTGCACTGATGACTGCACTTTGGCCAGCGCAAATAATGTATACCTCTGTAATTGCATCTGAGCATTTGTTCCTATTATTGTTTATTGCCTCAGTACTGCTGATTTTAAGATTTATAAACAAGTATACCTATAAAAATTATGAAATTGTGAATGGAAATTGGCTTTTAATTGGCATAGGTGTGCTTACAGCTTGCGCACAGTTGGTAAGGCCTATGGCAATGCTTTTGCTACCTGTATTTGCAGTGTTTGTATTACTATATAAGAAGTACCGAGCAAATTCAATTAATAGCGTAGGTTTAGGGCTTAAATCAATTGCGTTGGTAGTTATCTGTTTTTTTGGATTAATTAACTTAGTAAATATACCTATTCAAATTGCCACAGGAGTTGACATAACAAAATCCAACAGTGGGTTCAACTTGATGATAGGAACTAATGCAAAATCCAATGGAACCTTTAATAAAGAGGATTTTGGAATAATTGAAAAGAATGGTTATGATTTAGATAAGGTTCATAAAGAGGCAAAACAAATAGCTACAGAGAGATTGAAGGGCGAACCAAAGCAGCTATGGAATTTAGTAAAGAAAAAATATCAGATTCTTTGGGGAAATGAAAACTACGGGTACTATTGGAGCACAGTAGCAGCTCAAAGCTCAAAGGCAGAAAGAATAATTAAATCCCATCCAAGAGCTTTTTATGGCATAGCTCAGTTCTCTTATACTTTGGTCATAATAATGGCTTTATGCGCATGCTTCTATACTCTTAGAGAGAAACGGTATGATGCACTTATTTTGCTCATGATATTTGGTGGAATACTAGTATCCTATACATTCCTTGAAGTGCAGGCAAGATATCACATGCCTGTTATACCAATATTGATTTTATTTGGGTCGAGTTTTTTTACCGAAGCTGCAAGTTTACATAAATCTAAAATGTAATTAAAGTGATAAGGGTTATAGTTATTTAAAAAATAGAAAAGGAGATACCGAGCCTAATTCATTTCCTTGATCTTATTTGTGAAATGTTGGCATGGACATATTTATGAAATTGGAAAGACCTAAAATCAAAATAACAGAAGAAGCAACTATTGAAGAATGTGCTTTGACTAATCAATTTACAAATAAAAAGATTGTTGAAAAGCTTGAAAATGAAATCAAAATTGAAGATGCAGAGTTTGATGGTTGTCACTTTATTGGAATTGACTTCAAACTAATAAAATCAGAAAAATTAATAATTTGGGATTGCATTTTTGAGAGATGTGATTTGTCCAACTTTATCTTCAATAAGATATCGCTGAAAAGATGTGAATTCATAAATTGCAAATTGATGGGAACTGTTTTTAGTGAGTGTTTTTTGGAGAGTATATTATTTGACACGGTTAATGGAAGATATATAAATATTAATGGTAGTAAAATTCGTAACATTAAAGTGAAGAATTCAGATTTTAGTGAAGGCAGATTAATGGAAAATAACACTAAAAATATAGAGGTTGAAGAAGTTAATTTCAATAGCTGCGATTTTATCAAAACAAATTTGAATGATATAGACTTTAGTAATTGTAATATAGAAGGAATCAATATAGATTTACAAAGCTTAAATGGAATGAAGGTAAATAGTTATCAAGCTAGTTGTTTAGCTTCAATTCTTGGAATTAAAATAGTGTGAATTTTCATAGAGGAGTTCAAAATGATAAAAATTACAGAGAAACATAATTGCACTGGTTGTCATGGTTGTTTAAATATCTGCCCTAAGCAATGTATTACAATGGAGGTAGATAAAGAAGGTTTTTTATACCCTAAAGTAGACTTAGATAGCTGTGTTGATTGCAGACTTTGCGAAAAGGTATGTCCTGTGCTTAACAAATTAAAAGTAGATAATGAACCACGAGCATATGCCTGCTACAATAAAAATGAACAGATTAGATTGGAAAGTTCTTCAGGTGGGATATTTACTCTGATTGCAGAGCAGGTAATTAATGATGGTGGGGTTGTGTTTGGTGTTGGTCTCGATAAAGATTTGACTGCATTGCATAGCTATGTGGAAACTAAGGAACAACTGAAAGCTTTCCGTGGCTCAAAATATGTTCAGAGCAAAATCGGAGAAACATATAAAAGAGCGGAGGATTTTCTTAAGCAGAACCGAGATGTATTGTTTACAGGAACCCCCTGCCAGATTGCAGGCTTAAAAGCATATTTGCAGAAGGACTATGATAATTTGTTCTGTATAGATATTATTTGTCACGGAGTACCCTCACCTAAGGTTTGGGAAAAGTACCTTGCATATCATGAGAAACGTGTAGATGCCAAGGCACAAGGTGCAAATTTCAGGCATAAAAATAAAGGCTGGAATAAATTTTCCATGGCTTTGGAATTTGATGATGAAAATGAGTATATTCAAACCCTGGATAAGGATCTATACATGCAGGCATTTTTAAAGGATACCTGCCTTAGACCTTCATGCCACAAATGCAATTTTAAGACATTACACAGACAGAGTGATATAACACTTGCTGATTTTTGGGGTATTCAAAAGGTATTACCAAAGATGGATGATGACAAGGGGACTTCATTAATTTTGATAAATAGTAATAAAGGAAAGGAAGTGTTTGGTTGTCTTAAAGACAGTATATTATTTGAAGAGGTTGATTTAAACAAAGCAGTTTCCTATAACCCTGCTGCATTTAAATCTGCCAGTGAAAATCCAAACAGAGACGGATTTTTTGCAGATTTAGATAAGCTTTCCTTTGATAAATTAGTAGATAAATACTGCTCTGAGAGTATCTCTGTAACAGCAAAAAGAAAAATTATATCAACAGCAACTACGGTTCTAAAAAGAACTGGATTACTTAGTGTGGCAAAAAAAGTGCTGAGGCGTATGTGATAAATTTTAAACACAAATAGAGATTGGCTTGCTTTAAGATAATATAAGAATTTTCATATGAAATTACTTGATGAAAATATGCAAACATTATATTTCAATATTATTTATTGCCTTCTTTGCCTACAAGTGCACAATATACAACCATTTCAATGCTTAAATCAAACACTTTTTCAAGAATATCTTCATCATAAGCACCAATGGCGCATATGCCAATCCCCATTTCAGCAGCTGTTAAGTAGGCATTCTGACATGAGTGTCCAGACTCTATATATAAATACCTCAACCCTCTTTCACCATATTTTTTTACATATCTTGTCCATTCTGCCGTCCACAATAAAAGTACGCATGCCTTTGAATCCGTTAATTGGGGTACCGCTTCCTTAACAAGACAGCTATCCACTGCACTTACAAAAAAAAAATCATCATTATAAGGATTATAATGATATAGTCCATATTCTAACCCTTCAACATTTAAGGCACAAATATATAGATTTAACCCATATATTCCTCCTGCTGATGGGATAGCCCTTTTAATGCCATCTTCATTTCCAATATAACCAATTGCTGACCTTGCAATGTTTTTTATTTGTTCGATTTCAATTTTACTACCGCAAAATTCCCTTGAAGACTTTCTTTTAGTAAAAATCAGTGGGGTGTTTTCATTATTCCTGTAATTGTCCATGCTCATTTCTCTTTGTTTTTGCCTTTGTTCTCCATAAGTGATTAAGTCCCAGTCAATATGGTTAAACTTTGTTCTTTTGTAAAACTCTAATGCTCTTTCCATATAATCATCGTTCCTTTCATAGTCTTAGGTGTTAAAGGTAGCAAAAATTAATATAGTGCCTGCTATCGGTCCAATAAACTTCAGGGTAACATTGATAAAAGAATAGTCATTCATGTTTTTTAATGGTAATCCTATTGCTGCAGCAAGCGACCGTAGTGTTTTTTACTTGTTTATTTTGCAACATCACATCTGTATATGCAATTTTTATCCTCAAAACACCAATCTTCAGCTAAAGATGACATGGCAAGACACCCACCATCACAGTTTTTCACAAAATCACAGTTAATGCATCCACTGCCTATTGTTCTGTTTTTAATTGAGAGCTCATGCCCTTTCATAATTATTGAGCGAAAGTTATCTGTCAAAATATTACCGACTTTTAAATTGTTCAGCAGCTCACATAGTATAATTTCACCATTAGAGTTAATTATAAATCGTTTGCCAATGCTGCAAACCTTTTTGTCTAAATTACTATTTTCATTCGGAAAAAGGTTCATATAGCAAGGGAAACTTATATAGCCTTTATCTCCAATCTTGTCCATAAAACTTAGAGAAACATCTTTAACCTTTATAAGCTCATCTTTATTAAGATTTAATTTTATTCCATCAACGCTTTGGCTAATAACTGCTTGTGTTTTTACTCGTTCTGCCCCTATGTTATATGAGTTTTCTAAGAAGTTGGTATAACCTTCTAGGCTTTCACTTGTTAATGTTGTAGCAATAATAAGTCCTATATTACTACTTTTAATAGCTTTTATTGCATTTATAGCAGCATCATAACTGCCGGTTCCCCTATGATAATCGTTAACTTCCTTATCATAGGAATCTAAAGTTACTGCTATAGCAGAAACGCCCATATTTTCAAGAGTCTGTACCATTTTAAAGTCAATTTTATACCCATTGGTTGCAATCAAGGTATTTATGTTTTTATTCTTGCAGTACTCTATGATATCTATAAAATTTTCCCTATAAAGGGGTTCGCCGCCACCGAAACTTATCATAAATACTTTTTCAGACGCAAGTTTATCAATTACGGATTTAACTTCATCAAAAGTCATATCGCTATTGGTGTTTCTATAATCTAAATTGCAGTATCTACATTTTAAATTACATAAGTTCGTTATGTTCCATGTTATTATATATGGATTATGCACATGGATTACCTCCTCTTTCAATAGAATCATACAGTACAGGCCTAATTTTTATATATAATTTATACATATCACTAAAGAATTTAGCTTTATCCTTAACTTTTGTAATTGCACTTAGCTTATTCTCACCCATTATCTCTCTATAAAGCTTCAGGACTCCCGTATTTTTTTTGTAATAAGCATACAATGCTTCAGCATCATTATTTATGACAAGGACAAACAGGGAATAGATGTTATATAACTCAATGTAGTTAAAATCGCCATAGTTTTCAAATGAATGGAAAAAGTTAAATATTTCTATGTCTTCCTCAATTATTTTATGTATTCTCAAGTCACTGTAATCTAACCATAGACGCTGGTAATAGTTTTCTGAAAAAATACAACTATCTTTATAAGTGTTATAAATATCGGTGCCTAACATCGGTGAAAGGGTTTGTATCTCAATATAAGCACCAGCTCTTCTACATTCAAGCGCAAGCAAGAGAGTTTTTTCAAGCTGATCTATTTTTTCACCTGGGAAACCAAGTATAAAGGAAGCTGTTGTATACATACCAAATTCCGCTACCATTTTTATAGTCGTAATTACACTTTCTACATCAATTCTTTTGTTAATTGACTTCTGAATCTCCTCAGAACCTGATTCAATTCCAAAAAATACACCGCGGCATCCTGAATTCTTCATTAAATCTACAAGACTGGCTTCTAGGTGGTCTATCCTGGAACTACAAATCCATTTAATGTCAAGCTTCTTTTTCAATATTTCATCACATAGTTGTATAACAT
>JAEZIB010000040.1 GCA_023416275.1 Bacillota bacterium
GTAGAATTTTTTCCAGCACTCTGCCCAATCCTGCTCGTCCACCTGATTGGTATCAAGGGAAAGGGATCCCAGTTCCACGGCAGGGTTTAGGGAGGGAAGCGCGGCAAGGTGCTGTTTTAAAGCGCTTAAGGCATCGTTCAGACGTTGATCGATGGGAAGCCAGGCCTTGACAAGCACATCCTCAGGCATATTGTCAATCAGGCTTTGGTCAATCAACTCCCAATAGCCGTGGGGCTTGGTAGGATCGGGAACGTCGTTCCTGTCTTCAATCGCCGTGCCGGCCACGCCGTTTTGCATCAGCAGCATGCTGACCACATCAGCCCCCTGAGTGGTAGTATGCACCGCCACTTCCATCCATTCCATGCGTTTCTCCTATCTGCTCCGCGATATGGAGCAGGGGTATTCCCCTAATCTAGTCCACCTAAAAGAATGCGTGACGATAGAATCGGCACGCATCTAATCAGGAATTGAACAGGTCTTTCATGCGGTCCATGAAAGATTTCCGGCCTTCGTATTCCTTGCCGGTAGAGGCATCTTCAAACTGCCGCAAAAGGTCCTTTTGCTTTTCCGACAGCTTTTTGGGCACCTCCACACGAACCTTGACCAGCAAATCGCCTTTGCCGCTGCCGCGAAGCTGGGTAATGCCATAGCCCTTTAAACGAAATTCTGTTTCGGTTTGCGTACCTTCCGGAATGTGATAGCGAACCGGGCCGGTCAGTGTGGGAATATCCACATCTGCACCTAAAGAAGCTTGAATAAAGGAAATGGGCATTTCAAAACGCAGGTTGATCCCTTCACGCTTAAAGAGCTTATGGGGTTTTACGCTGACCTGAATATATAAATCACCGGCGGGGCCGTTGTTCTGACCATGCTCGCCCTGGCCATTCATAACGATGGTCTGGCCATCGTCAATACCGGCGGGCACCTTCACAGTAGCCGTGCGGCGGCGGCGGCTCTGGCCGACACCGGAACAGGTTGTACATTTATCTTGTATGATCTTTCCTGTGCCGCTGCAAGTGGGGCAGGTGCGGACGGTTACCATAAACCCACCACCGCTGCGTACCTGGCCGGCACCTTTACAGGTAGGGCAGGTCTGGGGCTTGGTGCCTGGCTTTGCGCCTGTGCCGCTGCAAGTGTCACAGGATTCATTGCGGTAAAATTCAAAGGACTTCTCCGCGCCAAAGGCAGCCTCCTCAAAGGTGATGCGCAGTTCATAGCGCAAATCGCTGCCTTGCATGGGGCCGTTTCGGCGCTGACCGCCTGCCATACCGCCCCCGCCGAATAGTTGATCAAAAATACTGTCAAACCCGCCGAAGCCGCCAAACCCCTCAAAGCCGCCGGCACCGCCGAAAGGATTGCCGCCGCCCATTTGCGGGCCGTCAAAACCGAACTGGTCATAACGTGCACGCTTGTCTGCATCGGACAGCACCTCGTTGGCCTCGTTCAGTTCCTTGAACCGTTCTTCCGCTGTTTTGTCATTTGGGTGCAGGTCGGGATGGCATTCTTTGGCCAGCTTGCGGTAAGCTTTTTTGATCTCATCCGTCGAAGCCTTTTTATCCACGCCCAGCACCTGGTAATAATCACGCTTTGCCAAAAACTCACCTCGTTTGGTTCAAGAAAAGGATGCTATGCATCATTTTCTTGAGTATGCACGCTTCACTTGTAAGCCTGCGGCCTTACGGCCAGTGAAGCGTGTAATGAATGTTTGCTCCGCAAGCCCCCGTCCGGCAGGCAATGCCAGCCGAGACGATTTCAAACGAGGGGGAACCTCGGTTCCCCCTCGTTGCTCCCCAGGGAGTTCTTTTTTGATAACCCCTGGGTGGGGAAGACCAGTGACCTTCCCTTTACTTTACGTCGTAATCCGTGTTTACGGTACCATCGGCGTTCTGGCTGCCGGGATTGCCCTGCGGGGGAACCTGACCTTCGCCGCCTTCCTGCTGGTACAGCTTGCCAAACACCGCATACACCTTCTGGGTGAAGCTTTCCATAGCGGTCTTGATCTCGTCGGCGTTGTTGGTTTCGCGCACCTTTTTGAAGGCATCGATTTCGCTCTGCACGGAGGCCTTGTCTTCGCTGGAGAGCTTTTCGCCGCTTTCACGCAGCTGCTTCTCAATCTCGTAGATCAAGGTATCGGCGCGATTGACGGTTTCTACTTCTTCCTTGCGCTTGCGGTCGGCATCGGCAAACTGCTCGGCTTCCTTCACACGTTGCTTGATCTCATCCTCGGTGAGGTTGGTGCTGGCGGTGATGGTGATTTTCTGCTCGTTGCCGGTGCCCTTGTCTTTGGCGGATACATTCACAATGCCGTTACGGTCAATGTTGAAGGTAACCTCGATTTGGGGTACGCCGCGGGGGGCCGGAGGAATGCCGGTCAGCTGGAAGCGGCCCAAGGTTTTATTGTCATAGGCCATGGGACGTTCGCCCTGCAGCACGTGGATTTCCACGGTGGTCTGGCCATCGGCAGCGGTGGAGAACACCTGGGACTTGGTGGTGGGGATGGTGGTGTTGCGCTCAATGAGCTTGGTAAAAATGTGGCCTTCCGTCTCCAGACCCAGGGAAAGGGGGGTGACATCTAGCAGCAATACGTCTTTCACTTCGCCGCCCAGCACGCCGGCCTGGATGGCCGCGCCTACGGCAACGCACTCGTCGGGGTTAATGCCTTTAAAGGGCTCTTTGTTTGTGATACGCTTGACGGCTGTCTGTACGGCGGGGATACGGGTGGAACCGCCCACCAGGATTACTTTGTCAATTTGGGAGGCGTTCAGGCCTGCATCCTTCATTGCCTGGGTGGTGGGTCCGACGGTGGCTTCCACCAGATCGGCTGTCAATTCGTCGAACTTGGCTCTGGTCAGCGTCATATCCAGGTGCTTGGGGCCAGTGGCATCGGCAGTGATAAAGGGCAGATTAATGTTGGCGCTCATCACGCCGGAAAGCTCAATTTTCGCTTTTTCAGCCGCTTCCTTTAAACGCTGATAAGCCATCCGGTCTTTTTTCAAATCAATACCGGTATCTTTCTTGAAGGTGTCGGCGATGTAGTTGATCACGCGCTCGTCAAAGTCGTCACCGCCCAAGCGGTTGTTGCCGTTGGTTGCCAACACTTCAAACACGCCGTCGCCGATTTCCAGCAGCGAAATGTCGAAGGTGCCGCCGCCCAGGTCGTATACCAGGATCTTTTGAGTGCCTTCCTTGTCCAGACCATAGGCCAGGGAGGCAGCTGTGGGCTCGTTGATGATGCGCAACACTTCCAAACCGGCGATACGTCCGGCATCCTTGGTGGCCTGGCGTTGGCTGTCGGAAAAGTAAGCAGGTACGGTAATGACGGCCTGGGTTACGGTTTCGCCAAGATAGGCTTCCGCTTCTGATTTCATTTTCTGCAGTATCATGGCAGAAATATCCTGGGGTGTATGCGCTTTTCCGTCAATGGTCACTTTGTGACCGGTACCCATTTCGCGCTTGATGGAGATGATGGTACGGTCGGGATTTGTGATGGCCTGGCGCTTTGCTACCTGGCCGACGAGGCGCTCACCGTCTTTGGTAAAGGCCACGACAGATGGCGTAGTACGCGCGCCTTCGGAATTGGGGATGACGACCGGTTCGCCGCCTTCCATAACAGCAACGCAGCTATTGGTAGTACCCAAATCGATACCTATGATTTTTCCCATAATAATTTCCTCCTCTTTTTGTGCCGGCAATCTTCCGGCCGTTGCAGCTATCTTCTTATACTATAGATTGTATCTATGGAAAGGAGTCATACTCCTCATCCGCCTGAATTATTCTTCCACGACCTTGACCATGGCGTGGCGCAGGACGGTTTTGTCCATCTTGTAACCCTTTTGGAAAACTGCGCAAACGGTGCCGGGCTCGCCTTCTTCTTTGGGCGCGGTCATCACCGCGTTTTCCAGGCTCGGGTCGAACTTTTCACCCAGGCGGCTAATGGCCTCGATGCCCCGCTTTTCCAATGCTTCGCATAGCTGCCTTTGCACCATGACTACGCCTTCCCGAAGTGATACGTCGCTGCTGTTTTCGCTGGCGTTAACGGCCCGCTCCAGATTATCTACCACTGGCAGCAGCGTTTTTGCAAGGGCTACGGCGCCTTCGTCAAACGCTTCAGATCTGGCGGCATTGTTCCTGCGGCGATAATTATCAAAGTCTGCCTGTACC
>JAEZIB010000069.1 GCA_023416275.1 Bacillota bacterium
ATTGCAGGCTGTGATCCTGTTGCTGCTGATACAGTAGCTGCAAGGCTTTTGGGCTTCAGACCACAGGGAGTAAGATACTTATTTGAATGTGCCAATAAAAAATTAGGTGAGAGTGATATCGAAAAAATAAGCATAGAGGGAATACCTTTAGTTGAAGCCGAAAACATTTTCAGCAAGGCGGCCTATGGTGATGGTATCGCTGTTGATAAGTCTAATTGAACTAGAAGAACTTTTAATGGCATGACAATAATAAAACTCAAGCTTCGCATAGATATAGGAGTAAAATTTGCGAGGTTTGAGGATTTTATTTTTTAATAAACAAAATACATATTGACAAATAGAGATACAGGAATTATATTAAAATAGTAAACCGATTAACTATTAGTTGGTTTACTAAATTAAGTTTCGTTCCAAAGTTTTTGGACCATTGAGCACTGTTTTTGATGTGAATTATACTCTTAAATATACATAAAATGCAGTTGCTAATTTTAGTAATTGCTTTGGCAACAAACCATTTATAATTATCTCGTGCTGATAGATTTTGCGAGAGTTGATTGAAATAAATATACATAGATTAATTAAATTCTAGAAAGGAGTATTTATTGGACTATTGCACTTTTTAAACATTGTCCAATGATGATGAATATATGAAAATATCTTTTTTAGATATAGCAAGGAAAATGAATACGCTTAGTATACTTCATAGAATTACTATTCAAAAGCAAGCTTCAAAAAATGGATTATACTTTGGGCAGCCGCCAATACTTGAATATGTTGCAAACCATAATCAATGTACTCAGCGAGAGGTTGCAGACTTTATGAAGGTATCTCCTGCATCTATAGCTACATCTG
Source organism: Bacillota bacterium (assembly GCA_023416275.1). Taxonomy (GTDB): domain Bacteria; phylum Bacillota; class Clostridia; order Acetivibrionales; family DSM-1351; genus Ruminiclostridium. The sequence continues at coordinate 853 of JAEZIB010000069.1, forward strand.
TAAAACGTATGCAAAAGGCTGGTCTGCTTGAAAAAATGGCTGATGATAGTGATTTGCGATATAACCGATTAAAGATTACAGAAAAGGGCAAAGAGCTTACGTATAGATGCCGTAAAGACTTTGATAAGGTGGATGCTCAAATGTTTTCGGGTTTTTCCAATGAGGAATGTAAGCAACTATATGGCTATTATGAAAGAATGATAAAAAATTTGTCTACAGATGAATTTGCAGATAAGTCAATTTTTTCTCTTATTGCTGAGGGGAAAAAGCTATTGGCCCATCAAAATAAGGAGGAAATTGATAGTGATTAAAAAATTAGTACCTTATTTATCAAAATATAAGATTTATTCAATACTATGTCCATTAGCTATTGTAGGTGAAGTGCTTTTAGAGATACGAATACCTTATCTTATGGCTAAAATAGTTGATAAGGGTATTCCGTCAAAGGATATCACTTACGTACTGCAAACAGGCGGGCTTATGGTGGTAATGGCATTAATTTCTCTGCTCTTTGGGGTACTTGGTTCAAAATTCGGAGCAACTGCAAGCATGGGCCTTGGTAGCGAGCTTAGAAAAGGTTTGTTTAACAAGATTCAGGATTTTTCTTTTTCTAATATAGACAAATTTAGTACGGCATCATTAATTACTAGATTAACTACTGATGTTAATAACACACAGAATTCTTTTATGATGATTATTCGAGTGTTGGTACGTGCACCCGTTATGATGGTTAGTGCAACTATTATGGCATCCACAATAAACAAAAGTCTTGTGACGGTATTTCTGGTAGCTATTCCAGTTCTGGCAATTGTATTTGTAGTAATTGCAAGACTTGCTTATCCGCGCTTTTCTAAATTACTAAAAAAATATGATACGCTAAATTCTTCAGTTCAGGAGAACTTAATTGCTATACGAGTTGTAAAGGCCTTTGTACGTTCACAATATGAAAAACTTAAATTCAAAGCTGCTAACGATGAGTTGATGAACGCATCAATGAGGGCTGAAAAAATTGTTATCTTTAATATGCCATTTATGCAAATTACAATATACTCTTGTATTGTTACTATTCTGTGGTTTGGCGGAAATATGATAATTGCAGGAGATATGCTTACAGGGGAATTAATAAGCTTCATTAGCTATGTTACGCAAATATTGGTATCTCTTATGATGATATCTATGGTACTTATCACGGTAATACTTTCCCGAGCCTCTGTTAACAGAATTATAGAAGTGCTTGAAGAGAATACATATATAACAGATGCACAGGGAAGCGGTGAGCAGATAGTAAAGGATGGTTCAATTATTTTCGAAGATGTATCCTTTAGGTACAACTCTCAAGTTGATGCTAATATTCTAGAGCATGTAAATATTCACATTAAGTCAGGGCAAACAGTTGGTATAATTGGTGGTACAGGTTCTTCAAAAACTACCTTGGTTCAGCTTATTGCTAGATTGTATGATGTTACGCAAGGAAAAGTCATTGTAGGCGGTGTAGATGTACGTGATTACAAATTAAATAAATTAAGGGATGCAGTTGCAATGGTGCTTCAGAAGAATGTACTGTTTTCAGGTACAATAAAGGATAATTTGCTTTGGGGAAATAAAAATGCCACCAATGAACAAATTGTTGCAGCATGTAAGGCAGCTCAGGCACATGATTTTATAGAGAGCTTTCCAAAGGGCTATGAAACTGAGTTAGGGCAAGGTGGTGTAAATGTTTCAGGTGGTCAGAAACAACGCCTTTGTATTGCAAGAGCATTGCTTAAAAATCCTAAGGTTTTGATACTAGATGACAGTACTAGTGCTGTGGATACAGCAACAGACGCAAAAATTCGTGAAGAACTACGCAAGTATAGCAGAGAGATTACAACTATTATTATTGCGCAGAGAATCAGCTCAGTATGCGATGCAGATGAAATTATTGTGCTAGATGATGGTAAAGTAAACGCAATTGGCACACATGATGAATTACTCCAAAATAACCAGATTTATAAGGAAGTATATCATTCGCAGCAGGAAGGGGTGAGTGCATAATGGCAGGACCAGCTAAACATAATTTTCAAAAGCCAAAAAGTGCAGGAAAAACTCTTGGCCGTGTTTTTGGATATATGCTTAATAAGAAATGGCTGCTTATTGTAGTGGCATTTTTTGTAATAATTAGTTCAGCAGCAGGTGTGGCAGGTACTTACTTTTTAAAGCCTCTTATTAATGACTATATTATACCACTTATTGGAATCAACCCCTCACAAGCTGATTTAGCTCCTTTTATTTATATGATTCTGTTATTGGGTTCCATTTATTTGATTGGAGCATTATCAACATATGTATACAGCCGTATCATGGTGAGGATTTCAAATGGTGCACTTAATTCAATTCGTAAGGATTTATTTAATAGTATGCAGGATCTGCCAATAAAATATTTCGACACTCATACACATGGAGAACTGATGAGTCGTTATACCAGCGATGTTGATACTCTTCGTGAGGCAATCAGCAATGGTGTGACACAGCTCATAACCTCGGCAATTACGGTTATTGGTACATTTGTTATGATGTTAGTACTTAGTCCTGTTTTAACACTGCTTATTATCGTTATGCTGTTTGTAATGTTTGCAGTTATAAAAAAGATTGGAAGTAAGAGCGCTGAATATTTTAAGAGACAGCAAAAAGCTGTTGGTGCAGCAAATGGCTATATAGAGGAAATGATTGAGGGTCAAAAGGTTGTTAAGGTTTTTTGCCATGAGGATAACACTAAAAGCCAATTTGCTGTGCTAAATGAAAATCTTCGCCTTGCAGCAACAAATGCTCATACATATGCCAGTATCATGATGCCAATTATGGGGAATTTATCATATGCAAATTATGCGCTTACGGCTGCTGCAGGTGCAATGATGGTAATTGCTGGGCGTATAGATATTGGCTCTATAGCTTCATTTTTACAATATACACGCTCTTTTTCTCAGCCAATAACTCAAATAAGCCAACAGTTTAATTCAATACTTGCCGCGCTTGCTGGTGCTGAGAGAATTTTTGAGATTATTGATGAGAAGCCTGAACAAGACAATGGCTATGTCACTTTGGTGAATGTGAATGAAAATCAAGATGGGACTTTAATTGAGTGTGATACACATACTGATATATGGGCATGGAGATACCCACACCACGATGGAACAACAACATATACAAAGCTAAAGGGCGACGTTCAGTTCTCTGAAGTGGATTTTGGATATGATGATAACAATTTGGTTTTACATAATATATCCCTTTTTGCAAAAGCAGGACAAAAGATTGCTTTCGTTGGTTCAACAGGTGCAGGAAAGACTACAATTACGAATTTGATAAATCGTTTTTATGATGTACAAAATGGAGAGATATGCTATGACGGGATAAATATTAATAAAATAAAAAAAGATGATTTAAGAAGCACGCTTGCTATGGTTTTACAGGACACACACCTATTTACTGGTACAGTAAGGGATAATATCCGTTATGGTAGGCTTGATGCTACTGATGAGGAAATTTTGGCGGCGGCAAAGCTTGCAAATGCAGATAGTTTCATTAAGCATTTGCCGCAAGGATACGATACCATGCTTGTTTCAGACGGTTCAAATCTGAGTCAAGGACAGCGACAGCTAATTGCCATTGCACGTGCAGCAGTAGCAAATCCACCTGTTTTGATACTAGATGAGGCAACTAGTTCTATTGATACCAGAACAGAAGCCCTTATTGAAAAAGGTATGGATAAACTAATGAAGGGACGCACAGTTTTTGTCATAGCTCACCGACTTTCCACAGTACGGAATGCTGACATAATTATTGTGTTGGAAAATGGTGAAATTATAGAGTGTGGAAATCATGAAGAATTGATTACCGGTCACGGAAAGTACTATCAACTGTACACTGGTCAGTTTGAGTTGTCGTGAGGTAGTATAAGAAGTTAATTAAAAGGTTTGGGGATTAGAGCGAGATAGTGCTAAGAAAGAAAATGGAAGCACATATAAGCTAAGAGAATACAAATGATAACAAAGATACTAAATACAAGAGGTGGAAATTACAGATCTACTTACCTTAGAAGGACATTCAGTGGAATTCTGCCACAGAACCTAGTGGAGTATTCACAAATAGGTCACGGCTAAGGTGTTCAGTATCAATAGAAATTACTGATTTTAATACAGGTATACAACAGTTTAAAACTAAAATAGGAACATCTGAAATATGTAAATTATTTATGGTACAGTTAATGAAAGGTAGCTGCCTCCAATGAAATATTGATTTAGGGCAGCTACCTTTTACGTATAGATTATTAATTCAACTTTTGGGCTGTTAGTGCTTATCGAGCATATCAGCTATAGCATATGTAATACTATTTTGCATCTAAAATATAGAAAAGACATATTTGTATAAAAAGTTGATACGCTGAGTTATAGCTCTTTTATTATTTAAATTCCTTTGCTAACGCCTTAAATGCTGGCAGTGAGTTCTTTATAGTTTCCAGACTGCAGCAATATGCCAATCTGAAATAACCTGGACCTCCAAAGCCTGAACCTGGAACAATAAGTAGATTATATTTTAAGGCTCTGTTTTTAAATTCCACATCATCTGCAATTAATGCCTTAGGAAACAGATAGAAGGCTCCATCAGGCTTAACGCATTCATAACCGAAGCTTATAAGACTATTGTAAAGTAAATCTCTTCTCTCTTTGTAAATATTTAAATCTACTGAGGAATCAATTGTTTTTGCAACTATCTTTTGGAAAAGTGCAGGTGCATTAACAAAGCCTAAAATTCTGTTGCAGTAAATAAGACCGCCCATCAGAGTGTCTATATCTTCAGCCTCAGAATTTGTTGCTATATAGCCCATACGCTCACCAGGAAGGGATAGGGACTTGCTAAAGCAATCAATCATAATAGCATTTCTGTATATTGTTAATATGTTAGGAACTTCTACATCATAAGCTAATTTTCTATAGGGCTCATCGGAGATAATATAAATTGTATGCCCAAACTCGTTACTTTTTCTTTCTAATACCTTTGCAATACTATTTAATATTTCTCTATTATAAACTACACCTGTAGGGTTATTTGGGGTGTTAATAAGTACAGCCTTTGTATTTGCAGTTATGTTTTTTTCCAAAAGCTCAGCATCAGGCAAAAATGTACTATGGTCGGTATCAATGATTTTTATTTTTCCGCCGTGATTATCAATATAGGAGTTATATTCTACAAAATATGGAGCAAAAACAATTACTTCTTCTCCTGGATTTAGAAGAGTCTTTAATACTACATTCAAAGCTCCGCCAGCACCGACTGTCATAACAATATTTTCAAAACTGAGATTTAGTCCAGTTTCTCTATTAATTTTTTGTGCAATGGTCTCTCTTACTTCAGGGTAACCTGCATTATTCATATATGAATGCATTTTTAATTCTTCTGAATTAGCAAGCTCAAGTAAAGCAGCTTTAACCTCAGCAGGAGGTTCGGGATCTGGATTACCAAGAGAAAAATCATAGACCTTGTCATCTCCATAAAGCTTTCTTAATTTTGCACCTTCTTCAAACATAGCTCTTATCATAGATGAGTTTTTAATATTGTAACTAATTTTATCGGATATCATATTATATTCCTCCTACATGGTATTATATAAATAGTTTATAATTTAATGCTTTTATCTTGACTTTAAAGCAAGTACCTTTGTTTCATCAGGTGTAACATTTATGGTTTTAAAATTTTCATATATAACCATACCTGGTTTTGCTCCACTTGGTTTTTTAACGTTTTTTACGATAGTATAGTCAACAGGAACATTGTAGGACATTTTTGCACTGCTGTGATATGCCGCTAAAATGGCTGCTTCTAACAGAGTAGAATCAGGTACATTCTGACGCTCAGTTCTGATGATTACATGAGAGCCAGGAATGTTTTTGGTATGAAGCCATATATCGTAAGCACCAGCAATTTTTAATGTCAGTAAATCATTTTGTTTATTGTTTTTCCCGACTAAAATTTGGAAGCCATCAATTGAAGTGAATTCTAAAGGTGAAGATGGCTTGTCTAATTTTTTTTTGGTATTTCTGACAGAGGACCTCATATTGCCTTGATCTATAAGCTCTTGTCGAATTTCATCAATTTCCTGCTTCGTACTGCAGTTATCCAGCATGGCTTTAACACTCTCAAAATACTGGAGTTCAGAAAGCGCATCTCGAAGCTGCTCTGTTACATTTACATGAGTACTTTTAGCCTTGGAATACTGTTTGAAATATCTTTGAGCATTATCCTGAGCTGACCTGTATTCATTTAACGGGATTTCTATATATTCCTCATTTTCGCTATAATAGTTTAATACTTTTACTGAGTTTGCTCCATTTGGAATGCAGTAAATATTTGCAGTAATCAGCTCGCCATACAGCTTTAACTTTTCTCTATCAGCCACATCTCTCAGTGTATCTGTAAAAATGGAGACCTTTTTCTCTAAACGATCTATACCATTTTTTACAATTTTGACTACATCGCCTTTTTTTTGCCCAAGTCTTTCAGAGGTATCCCTACGAGCATAAAAATCGTCAAGAGCAGATGAAAGAAGGTCATATTGCTGAATATACTCATATTGTGATGGCATGAAGCAGTAGAAATCAATTGGATGCAAACCGTTTTTATCCTGATAAATAATGCAAGGCTTAAAGTCATTATTTTTTATTTTATCTATATAATTACTTAGTGCAGAAATAATATTTACTTTATCTGTATTAAGCAATTCAGACAATGGAGTTTTTGGATTAACACCTGCGTTAGCACAAATATCTCTGCAGGTATAAGGACTAAACCCTTTAATGGAGTTTAAAAGTAAGCTTTCGACATTTTTTGCAGCAGTGACATCGCTTTCCAATAGAGTAGAGGGCGATATGTTTTCAGGTTGTTGCTTGTCCTGTGCAGGAGGTAGAAAATATTGTCTTGCAGGCATAATTTCTCTTACACTGCTGATATCACTATCAATATGCTTTACAGCATCAATTATTTTATCTTCGCTGTTTAGCAGAATAATGTTACTGTACTTACCCATAATTTCTATAACTACTCTTTTAACAGATAAATCACCAAGTTCGTTAACTGATTCAACATTTATTGAAATAACTCTTTCATAATCATGGAAGCTAATATTAAGTAATTTTCCGCCAGAAATATGCTTTCGCATAAGCATACAAAATACAGGCGGAGTCTGAGGATTTTCTTTTTGAGCAGAGGTTATGTGAAGGCGAGGATAGCTAGCGTTTGCGCTAGCCACAAGCCTATAATTTTGACCATTTGAGCGTATTAGTAAAATAATTTCATCATTTTCGGGTTGAAAAACTTTTTCTACTCTTCCTCCTGAAAGCAAAAGGTTTAGTTCGTTTACAATACATTTAGTAACAATTCCATCGAATGGCATTCTTTTGAGCTCCTATTATACTATTTGTTTCTAACTTCAAACTTAACTAAAATATCAATTTTCGCATAAAAAGTCTATATGCTCAAGCTTGTTAATAGTTTTTAACAAAGTAAACTAACATATTTTAAGTAATTATGAGCATTAAAATCAGTCTTTACTCTTAATATGTTGATTATACCACTATAGGCCCTAACATCCTAGTAATTTCAAAAATAAGTTATACTTTATCCAGTGAGTTATCTAAATCAAAGGGCAAACAGAAACTTCTCTTATCAGTACTTAGAACCATGCTAGTCTCTATTTTGTTTACTCCTGGAAATGTTAAAAGTGTATCTATTAAAAAATCTCGGCAATGGGCAAGATCATGTGCAACAATTTTTATTAAATAGTCCCAGCTTCCACTTATATTATAGCATTCGAGTATCTGAGATGTCTCTTTAATCTTTGCCAGAAAAGCATTAGTTATATCTCTGTTATGGGGAGACAAGGTTATGAAAGTAAATGCAATCACCTCATATCCCAGCATTTTTTCATCAACTATTGCAGCGAATTTTGTGATAACGCCCATTTCTTTAAGACGTTTTGTACGGCTTAAGCAAGCAGAAGGGGATAGCCCAACCTTTTCAGCTAAATCCTTATTTGAAATTGAGGAATCGGCTTGCAATAAATCAATTAACTGTTTATCTAGTTCGTCAAATGTAATAGACATACTAACCTCCTATGCCGATTTCTGGCATAAAAAAATAAATTTACATTGTTGAGTGGGGAACCTCTGCTAATGAGAGGTTAGTACATCCACTCAACTGCAAAAACCCACTTGTGGGTTTTTGGTGCTCGAAAAAGCAGTATGTTAGTACAGACTTGTTTTTCGAGCTGATACCTCCCAAGCCAACTCTTGGCACAAAATATTAATTACAAATAGAGTAGGATACCTCTGATAAATAGAGGTTAGTACACCAACTCAAACTGCAAAAACCCACTTGTGGGTTTTTGGTGCTCGAAAAAGCATTATGTTAGCACATACTGGTTTTTCGAGCTGATACCTCCCAAGCCAACTCTTGGCACAAAAAATAATTTACTATTTTATTTTTCGAGCTATTGTAGTGCTTGACGGATATCATCAATAATGTCTTCAACATTTTCTATACCTACTGAAAAGCGTATAAGACCAGGATCGATTCCTGCCTGTAGCAACTGTTCGTCTGACATTTGCCTATGAGTTGAGCTGGCAGGATGGAGAACCGCAGTCCTACAGTCAGCCACATGAACTACAATAGCGGCAAGCTTTAGTTTATCCATGAATTTGACAGCAGCTTCTCTGCCACCTTTAATTTTAAAAGAAATTACACCGCTGCAGCCATCAGGAAGATATTTTTGTGCCAAATCATAGTATTTGTCACTTTTAAGAGTTGGGTAGCTTACAGATAAAACCTTTTCACTTGAAGACAAGAAATCTGCAACTTTTTCTGCGTTCCTGCAATGGCGATCCATTCTTAAGTGTAAGGTTTCCAACCCTAAGTTTAATAAAAAGGCATTGTTAGCAGTCATTGGTGTGCCATAGTCTCTCATAAGCTGAACTCTAGCTTTAGTAATGTATGCAGCTTTTCCGCAATCTCTAGTATAAACCATGCCGTGATATGATTCGTCAGGTTCAGATAAACCGGGGAACTTTCCGTTATCCCAGTTAAAATTGCCAGAGTCAACTATTACTCCTCCAACGCAAACAGCATGGCCATCCATGTATTTTGTAGTAGAATGAGTTACAATATCAGCGCCATATTCAATTGATCTTAACAAAATTGGAGTAGCAAAAGTATTGTCTACAATTAATGGAACATTATTTTTGTGAGCTATTCGTGAGAACTTCTCTATGTCAAGAATGCTTATTTTTGGATTAGCTATTGTTTCACCGAACAAGGCCTTTGTATTTGGCAAAAATGCCTTTTGGATATCTTCTTCAGAACAGTCTTGATCAATGAAAGTAATGCTTATTCCCATTTCCTTGAATCTTTTATCGAAAAGATTAAAGGTACCTCCGTAAATGGTAGATGAAGACACAATGTGATCCCCTGCGGTACAAATATTTAAGAGGGCAATCATTGAAGCTGCTTGTCCTGATGAAGTACAAAGTGCAGCAATACCGCCTTCTAATGCTGCAATCTTATTCTCAACACATTCTACAGTAGGATTACTGATTCTGGAATACATATGTCCAGGGACAGTCAAGTCAAATAATTGAGCAACATGCTCAGTGGAGCTATATTTATAGGTTGTGCTTTGATAAATGGGGAGGACGCGAGGTTCACCATTTCCAGGTTTGTAGCCCTCCTGCAAACACTTAGTTTCAATTTTCCATGTCATTTGAATCACCCTTTCAATGTAAATGATTATATTTGTTGTCTTTATATAATTTCATATTATACTATAAAAACAAAATTGTATACTATAATGTTGTGCAATGTTAAAATATAATTTTATTAAAGGCTTATTTAGCCCGAAAATAAAAGTCCCAAGATTTTGTTAAAGTTGTTTCTTTATCAAAATCCTGGAACTAATATTATAATATATCAACTTTCGCACACATTCACCATCCATGTCTCATAGTGTGCTAAAACCGACATCGTGTCGGTTTTTCAGCAAAAAAACTTCGTTTCATCAACTAATTCATGCAATTATTTCTAACTCAACTTTCGGATGAAAAGTCCAGCTATGCTCAAGTTTACCAATGGTTTATTGTTCCGTAAACTTACTTATAATAATATTTATTTTCATTTGATATTGCTACCACACCTTATATTACTAGACTTTAAGTAGTATATTCAACTGCGAAAGTTGATTAATATATTTTACTATTTATTTGAAAGTTCAGATTAATAGCTCAACTTAACGTTGATAAGTTCTCACACCTAAATTTTTCAACTGGGATAGCTGAGAAATTTAGTAGTATAGCTTAATTAACCATTATGAATTAATAGTGGTTTGGTTTGCTTTAGTCTTGCTGAAGCCACCCTTTTTTGAATATAGTATTGCGCCAATAATTAAAGCGGCACAAATAGCAAGTGTAGCAATCATACCAGTATCAGTACTTTTATACTGTATTAGAATAGGAGCAGCAAGAAGTGAAACTAGATTTATAACTTTAATCATTGGATTTAGGGCTGGACCTGCTGTATCCTTTAGGGGATCACCAACAGTGTCTCCAACAACTGCTGCTTTATGGCAATCAGAACCCTTTCCGCCATGAGCACCATCTTCGATAGTTTTCTTTGCATTATCCCAAGCTCCTCCCGAGGTAGCCATAAATACTGCCAGCAATTGACCTGAAACAATAACTCCGCCTAGTAAGCCCCCTAATGCTTCAACACCTAATAATATGCCGACAATTAATGGGGCTACAACAGATATTACTGCCAAAGGTAATAATTCTCTCTGGGCAGCAACTGTACAGATATCAACAGCATTCTGATAGTCAGGCTTAACTTTTCCTTCAAGCAATCCTGGTAATCTAAATTGCCTGCGCACTTCATTAACAATAAGAGAGGCTGCCCTAGTT
>JAEZIB010000082.1 GCA_023416275.1 Bacillota bacterium
ATTTTTCCGTTGCTGCTTCAAAAGAAAAGAACAATTAAGATATGGAGTGCGGCTTGTTCAACTGGGGATGAGCCTTACTCCTTGGCTATGGTTCTTTCTAAGTTCTTACCCCTTCATCAAATTAGTATTTTAGCCACTGATTTAGACCTAGAGGTTTTAGAGAAAGCTCAAAATGGTCAGTACATAGCACGTAACTTAAACAATATCCCCAGGGAATTTAGAGAAAAGTATATGACAGAGGCCAATGGGATTTTTACCATTAATGAAGAGCTTAAAAAGTGTATTACTTTTAAGCAACATAATCTTTTAAAAGATCCTTACCCTAGTAATATGGACCTTATTGTTTGTCGTAATGTTATGATTTATTTTACAGAAGAGGCTAAAAAAGATATTTATCTTAATTTTAATAAAGCGATGACAGAAGATGGCATTTTGTTTGTAGGAAGTACAGAACAGATTATTATGTGCCAAGATTATGGTCTGGAACCTTATAAAATCTTTTTCTATCAGAAAAAGGGTGCACAAAGATAGGATAAAGAAGATAAATAGAATAGTGAGAATGATAAGTGTTACTTAATGGATTTATTCATAAGTAGCACTTTTTTTTGTTAAATACTTAATGTTTAAAAAATTTATATTTGCGTATAAAATTAGGAATAATTGTCGGAAAATTATTGACAAGAGATAAATATTTGTTTATAATAATCTAAATATATAAAATATTGTCTAATAAATGAATTAAGGAACAATTGGGAAAATATAATCATCCATAGTTATTAACTCTATTGCATAAAAGGATAAACGCGATAAGAATCAATTTTTTGATTCATATAATCTTTTTGAGAGGGATGAATAAGATGCTAAACGTAAAAGGCGTATTTGTAAAACCAATATCCAATAAGTCACTAAAAACTAAGCTTATAGTTGTATTCACCTTAATAACTTTAGTTGTTAGTATGGTAAGTATCTTTACGTATTTTTCAATGAAATCGACAATTAAGAAATTTGACGACATATCGCAAACGGTCTTTTATGCAAATTATATCTCCGTTTCCTTTCAGGATTTATATGAAAATAGCCTACCTAAGATTATTAATAATGATCAAGAGGAAAAAGAAAATAGTCAAAAAATACTTTTACAAGCAGCACAAGATATTGAAGAATTAAAGAAACTAGTCAAGGATAAAGAGAGTATTGAAAAACTAGATTATGTAGAAAAGATAACGCAATCCAATATAGATAATGCAAATAAGATACTCGAATTAGTAGACGATAAATCTGCTATTTCTACAGTAGCAGAACTGAAAAATAAACAGTATAATTTGCAAGACATTTTGAAAAAGTCAGTAGATGAGTTTATACATACAGAACTACTCAGTCAACAAGTTGTGAAAAAGCAATTACATGAGAGTGCAGATTTGATAGGAATAGTGGTATTGGTACTCATTATTTCTTTGGCGGCACTTAGTATTTTGATCTCCACACTATTCTCTAACTATATAGCCGGTATGATAGCAAAACTTGCGAAATACTCAAAGGATATTTCAAATGGAAACCTTCAAATCAATAAAATTGAAGTAAAGAGTAAAGATGATATAGGGGTTGTAGCTCATGCCTTTAACAAAATGGTTGAAAGTTTACGTCATATTATAGGGAATATAAGTCAATATAGCAATGATATAGCAAGTTCTGCGGGAATATTACAAAGCAACGTAGAAGAAAGCTCAAAAGCTATTGAAAACATAGGTTTATCCATGCAATCTGTGGCCACTGGTGCTTCAGAACAAACAGAGCAGACAAAGGAAACATTTAATATTGTCAATAGTTTATATGAAAGCAATAAAAAAATGCTTAATCAGGCGAATAAGGTTTTATCTACTTCTCGGATGGCTATATCTGTTGCAACTGAGGGAAGTACAAAAGTGGATGCCATGCTTAATCAAGTAAAAGTAATAGAAGAAAAAATAGTATTAACACAAAATAGTAGTGAAGTTCTAGAGAAAAAGACCGGACAAATTAAAAGTATTATAGATGCCATTAATAACATTTCTGCAAAAACAAATCTTCTTGCTTTAAATGCAAGTATTGAAGCTGCAAGGGCAGGCGAACACGGAAGGGGTTTTGCAGTTGTTGCTGAAGAAGTACGTAAGCTTGCAGAAAGTTCTAAAGGTGCAACGAACGAAATAACAAAGCTTTTAAATGAAATACAAGCTGACTCAAAAGATGTTTCAGATAGGATGCAAGTAGGAGTTGAAGAGGTGAGAGGCGGAATCCAAATGGGAGAGGATGCCAGAAAATCATTCTACAAAATATTAGAAACAAGTGAGGAAGTTGATACACAAATTAAAGAGATTACGGACGAAATAAAAAACATAGCAGAAGAAATAAAAAATGTGGAAGGCAAGAGTAAAAGTATTTTAGAGATAGCAGCTGATTTTTCAAATGAAAGTTGTAATGTTTCAGCTGTTGCCGAAGAACAAACAGCCACACTTCAAGAAATAGCCGCCTCAGCTGTTGTCCTATTAGAGATGGCCAATCAATTACAAAAAATTGTAAAAGAATTCAAATTATAGATAAACCCATGAAGCAATCTTATTTTTTAACTAAAGAAACCATTAAAAGATTAATATCTTATGGTAAAAAAACAAAAGGGGGTTAAGTAATGAAAAGAAGAATTCTATTTTTATTATCAGCGTTGTTTTTAAG